>JAFTLD010000054.1 GCA_017452945.1 Clostridia bacterium
CGATCCAAGCTGATTTCCGTTATGCACGGCAAGCGTACCAAGGCGGAGACCGCTTTCACTTTCATATACCGCTGCCCCGCCCTTCAGGTAATCGACATACTCGGGCAACGCATCCTCAACCTCAAAATATACCATATACGACTCGCCCTCGGTTTCGCTGACCGAAGGAGTGTAAATAAAGCAACGGTAAACAATGCCCGCAACACAGACTGCGATCAAAAAGCCAATGAAAATATCAACGAAAATGCCACCGGACGATATCAGCGGCTTGCGCTTTTCTTCTTTATTCATGTAAAGCCTCCTTACTCCTGTACTTGCAGTCCCACGATCACGGCTTCGCTCATCAAGCCTTCAAAGCGGCAGACGTAGCTCTTGCCGACCGCGATTTTGGTCTGCTCCACAAAATAGCCGAGTGTATGGTTATAATTCGCATCGGTTCTGACCACGACGTAAACGTCCACAGGGGCATTTTCATCCTCCCCGTTGCGCTGCACACCGGTAGACATGACCTTACCCAAAACATAGCCACCCTGATCGTCGGCAAGATAAACGGTGCTGTTGAGCGGGATAACGCTCTTACCGCGGTCGTCCAAGGCGATGGAGACATCCACGTCTTGCAAAAGCAGCGTGTACGTGATCTCGGTCTCGGTATATCTTGTGGAATAATAGTTTCCCGCAGCGTAAATACCAAACACCGCACCGCCGATCGCGCCCATAATCAGGATCACGATCAATATATCAAGAACAATCGGGATGCTCTTCTTGTTCGTACTCTTCTTTTTTACCTTGGGGGCTTTGCGAACCTTTTTCTTGGTTTCGCCCGCGGGTGCCAAGGAAGCATCCGGCGCAATGCTGGAAGCCTTCTGATCATCCGCAGTTGTCAGATTTTTTTTCTGATCAGCCATGAAATAATTCCCTCTTTCCTTTATTTTGCTTGGAACACAATGTCCGTGCTTTCCCTTGTACCTGCATGCGTTCCTACAGCACGGGCAAGCGTTTGATACTGTGTACGCATGCTTGCGCAGGTCAGTGCAATGATCAACCAGAACATGGCGAATATGCTTGCACTTCCCAGGAAATTGACAAAATTCCCCAGCACAAGCACACCGAAAATGCCGACAAAGCCTGCTATCATGCGCGCCTTGGTGGTTGGATCGCTACCGTAGCGCAAATAGGACAGCACGCACATGCAGAACAGAAGCAGCACCGCAAAGAATGCAATGATGGCAAGCCATCCGCACTCGGTCAGCATCTGCAGATATGCGTTCCCCATATCCGTCACATTTTCCATACCGGGCACGGCGTAATACGGGAATACCACCTCTACGGCATGCTCGCCAAGACCCACTCCCAGCATATGATCCTTGGACAGATTGAACACACTCTGCGCGATAACGTGCCGTTTGTCGGCCGCATCGCAATAGGTCACGATCACATTCAGAATCGCCTGTACGATCTCCAGCTGCTGCAAATTCAGCGCACGATTGATCTCGCCAAGCCAAGCAATGCCGCACGCCGCCGGAAAGGCCAGCAGGATGCTGGTGCTCAGCGACTTGTAGCTGTACATAAAGAAGAACAGCACAAGTCCTATACCAAGCCCTACCCACACACCAAGATGCATGGTGGCAAACACCGATAGGCAGCCGATCGCAATCCATGCGATATTCCAGAAATACCCCGTAAGACTTCTCTTACGGATAAACTCGGTCAGCATCACGGGCAAAAGCATCAACAAAAGCCCACCGACAAACGCCGTCTCTCCGAAAAAGGCATCGTAGTAATCAAACAGCTCGCTCATCACAGAGAAATCCACGCGCTTGATGATCATATCCAAAAATTCCAGGATAGCCGCAAACGGCAGCACGCTGAGCACAGAGAGAACAGCGCCCGATGCCGCCAGCAATCGGTAGCATCTGTTTAGCCACGCCTCGGACCTCATCAGACTGATCACAGGGAAATACATGGCAATCAGCAAGGTGTAGCCGACACCGTACAAAAGTGAGGCCGGACCTCCGCGCGTAAAGATTCCGTGCGTGACAAATACGCCGCACACAATCAGCACGAATAAATCAAGCAAGCGGATATGCAGCACGCGTTTTCCGCGCACAAGCTTATTCACAAAGCTGATCAGTGTAATTCCCGATATCATGATGGCGCACAAGGCAGATTGCCCCGTGACCCACCAAAACGGGAAGGTCGCCAAGGCAAGCAGCACGCCCGCCTCGGGAATATACAGGACCAAAACCGCCAATACCGTCAGCACAAGCACGACCGGAACGGTTGCGGGGTGCCAGACGTACGTAGTCGCACCTGCAGCAACACCCAAAACCAGCGCTGCATAAACAGAACCGATTCCCCCGCGGGATTTTCTGTCCTGTCCCTTTTGCAAGGGCTCAAGACCCAGATAAGATCTCAGAATCTTTCCCAGGATGCGGCTGCCGAATGCTGCGTTGTATAAAGACTTACCGCTGCAAAGCAGGGGCAACGAGCATACGGCAATCGCAATTCCGGAAATGCCCCAACCAATATCGTCCGCATAGGTGTGATCGCTCACAAAATAAATCGCCGCGCCCAAAAATCCGTGGATCAGGAAAAACGTACCGAACACGTTGAGCGGACAACGGATCAGAAAACGGATGATCCTGTCAAGC
>JAFTLD010000017.1 GCA_017452945.1 Clostridia bacterium
CGGCGGCATCTGCGGCACCAGCTGGGATACCGACTTCCCCATGACCGAGGGTCCCGACGGTACATACACCTCTGAGGTTCTCGAGCTCAAGGCAGGCGAAGAATTCAAGGTTCGCCAGGGCGCTTCTTGGGACGTTAACTTTGGCGTAGAGTTCAACGGCGCTAACATCGTTGTTGAGGCTGACGGCAAGTACCAGGTTCAGCTGGTATGGGACGGCGCTCAGGGCGGCACTGTAACCCTGATCCCCGTAACCGAGTAATTCGGAATTAATCATAATTTCAGAATATGGGAAGCCTTCTGGCTTCCCATATTCCCAAACAGATAAGGCATTGTTAGCCGACATACAAGGACAACAGTTGTCTTGTGTAGCGGCGAATAATGCCTTTTCGCTCTAAAAAGGACGAAATTTGGAGATAATCATGAAAAGATTAAATGACTTAGAATATTTGAAGCTAAGTAAGTTCCAAGCCTTTTGGTACAATTTGGCCATGTTCTTCTGCGCGATCCCGGGATTTTTCTGGGGCTTGATCTTAAAGCTGTTTGGGCTTTGCAAGCGCGCGGTGTTGGCAATCAGAGATGAGATAGTGGACATTGTCAAGACCTTTGTCAAGGGTAACTGGGCTGTCAAGCTTTCTTACGTAATTTTTGGCTTTGGCAACTTCTATTACGGTCAGCCCCTGCGCGGTGCGCTGTTCTTGCTCTTTGAGATCGTGTTCGGCGTTTATATGTTCGTGCCCAGCGGCGCGCGCCATTGGCTTGGTAAGTTTATCAAGGAGACCTCACTGTTGGCTAAGAGCGGTCTGGAATGGCTGATCAAGAGTAACTTCCTGCAAACCGGCGAAACAGTCGGTGATGTTCCCCCCTATACCGATGTAGTACCCGGCCTGCTTGGCAACACCACCATCACCATTTACGGTGACGACTCGGTCAAGGTCATGTTGTACGCACTTCTTTCCATTTTCTTTATCATTGCGTTTGTTTATACCTGGAGATTGCAGGTCAAGCAGTGCCGTATCTGCATGGATATCACTGCAAAGGGCAAGAAGGTCAGAAGCGGCAAGCAGGACCTCAAGTCACTCTTGGACGACCAGTTCCATAAAACGCTGCTCGCTCTGCCCTTGGTTGGTATCCTGGCCTTCACGGTGCTGCCTATCATTTACATGGTGCTCATTGCATTCACCAGTTATGATGCCGCACACGACGGTTATGCGAATCTGTTCTCCTGGGTCGGCTGGCATAACTTCAACCAGCTGTTCAACTTTGGTGAGGGCGGCCTCGGCTTTGCCTTTGGCGAGATTTTGGCTTGGACCTTGATGTGGTCGTTCTTTGCAACCTTCTCCAACTATTTCCTTGGTATGTTCGTGGCTATCATGATCAACAAAAAGGGAATTAAGATCAAAAAGTTCTGGAGAACCGTGCTGGTTATGACCATCGCGATCCCGCAGTTCGTATCCCTTTTGTACGTTTCCCGTCTGTTTGATGACTCGGGCGTGCTGGGTAAGCTGCTGATCAACGTTTCCAATACGCTGGTCAACTGGAATATCCTGCCCGACTCTATGGCACTGGCGGCAAACTATTCGCTTTGGGACGGCGAGTGGACCGCAAAAATTCTTCTGATCGTACTCAATATCTGGATCGGTATTCCGTACCTGATGCTCATGGCAACCGGTATTCTGATGAATATCCCTGCCGATCTGTACGAGTCCTCCCGTATTGACGGTGCAAATACCTTCCAGCAGTATACAAGAATCACGCTGCCTTATATGCTGTTTGTCACGGGTCCCTATCTTTTGACCAGCTTTGTGGGTAACCTCAATAACTTTAACGTGATCTATCTGCTTTCGGGCGGTGGACCCAACAATGGCACGGCCGGCGGCGTTTCGGTCGGACACACCGACCTGTTGATCACATGGCTGTACCGTATGACACTGGAAAGCCCCAAGGCAGAGTATTATACCGCCTCGATCATTGGTATTATGGTGTTCTTGGTGGTTGCGGTCCTGTCGTTGATCGTATACAACGTGATTCCGTCTACTAAAAATGAGGAGGATTACAAGTGATGAAACAAGTCAATACCAAAAAGCCTCACAAGTCCCTCCTTGGCGCACGCGCCAGCCGCAGACTTGGCAACCTGGTCGTGTATATCATTCTGGCGATCATCACGGTCGTATGGCTGTTCCCGTTCGTGGGCATTGTGTTGGAATCCTTCCGTGTGGAATCCCTCGCACAGGTCGGCTATTTCTGGCCCAAGGAATTTGGCTTTGATAACTATATTCGTCTGTTCAAGGAAACCGACTTCTTAAAGTGGTTCCTCAACACGGGTATTATGGGCATTGCCACCGCAGTGCTGCAAACCGTATTCGTACTGGCGATGAGCTATACGCTCTCCAGACTGCGCTTCAAGGGCAGAAAGCTGCTGATGAACTTCATGCTTATCCTTGGCATGTTCCCGGGTTTCCTGACCTTGATTCTGATCTACAAGGTGTTTGTTGACTTTGGTCTGACCGCCAACATGGCACCTCTTGGTCTGATCATTGTGTACTGTGCAAGCAGTGCAATGGGTTATTACGTTTCCAAGGGCTTTTTTGACACCATTCCCAAGTCGCTGGACGAGGCGGCACGTGTGGACGGTGCAACGCGCTGGCAGGTGTTCTATAAGGTCATCATGCCGCTGTCCAAGCCCATCATCATTTATACCGTGCTCATGGGCTTCATGGCTCCTTGGGGCGACTTCATGATGGCAAACTATATCATTCACGAAAATAGTCAGGGCATGAACGTAGCAGTCGGTATGTTTGAATGGCTTTCCAGAGCAAACATGAATCAGAAGTACACGTTGTTCTGTGCCGCAGGCGTAATCGTGGCGATCCCTGTTGTAACCGTCTTCCTGCTTTTGCAGAAGTACTACGTTGAGGGCGTCACCGGCGGTGCTGTCAAAGGCTAAGAGTTAAGAGAGGATTGATAGATATGGCTACTGTAAAATTAACTAACGTCAAGAAGATTTACGGCAAGGATACGGTTGCGGTACAGGACTTCAACCTGGATATTGCCGATAAGGAATTTATCGTATTCGTAGGTCCTTCGGGCTGCGGTAAGTCCACCACCCTGCGTATGATTGCAGGTCTGGAGGATATCTCCGAGGGTACTGTTGAGATTGACGGTGTGGTGGTCAACGACCTCCAGCCCCGTGACCGTGATATTGCCATGGTTTTCCAGAATTATGCGCTCTATCCCCATTTGACCGTGTTTGAGAATATGGCGTTCTCGCTGCGTCTGCAGAAGGCTCCGCAGGAAGTGGTTTACCAGAAGGTGACCGAGGCTGCCGAGATCCTGGGCATCACCGAGTACCTGACGCGTAAGCCCAGAGCTCTTTCGGGCGGTCAGCGTCAGAGAGTTGCCATCGGCCGCGCCATGGTGCGTGACAGTAAGGTGTTCTTGATGGACGAACCGCTCTCCAACCTGGACGCAAAGCTGCGTAACCAGATGAGAGCCGAGATCATTCTGCTGCGTCAGAAGATCGACACCACCTTTATTTACGTAACGCACGACCAGACCGAGGCTATGACGCTTGGTGACAGAATCGTTATCATGAAGGACGGCTTCATTCAGCAGGTTGGCACTCCCACCGAGGTATTTGATATGCCGCTGAATTTGTTCGTAGCAGAGTTTATCGGTGCTCCCAAGATGAATACCTTTGCAACCGAGCTTGTTTGCGAGGGCGGCAAGTATTACGTCAAGCCCTACGGTGCAAAGATCGAGGTGACCGGCAAGAAGGCTGCGATGTTGGCCGACAAGAAGGTTGGCTCGGGCGAGATCATTCTGGGCGTTCGTCCCGAACACTTCAAGCTGACCGATGCAAACGATCCCGCTGCAGTTGCATGCAAGATCACGGTCAACGAAATGATGGGTAGTGAGCTGCACCTGCACGCACTGACCGAGAACGGTGATAAGCTGATCGTTCGAATCCCCACCATGTCGCTTGATGACGAGGTTCGCAACAGCATGGTATACGGCACGACCATTTACGTCACCTTTGAGGGCAAGGTCATGCACTTCTTTGATAAGGAAACCGAGCAGAATCTGCTGGTTTGATATTTTGGAACACAAAACCCGACCGCCGAGCGGTCGGGTTTTGTTATATGGCTTCAAAAAGTGCGATTAACTCGGGTACGTCTTGCGACAGGGTCAGGTATACGATGTCCAGGTCAACGTTGCCGTAATCGTGAACGATGCGATTGCGCAAGCCTGCGATGTCCGTCCAGGGGATATCGTCGTGCGCGATTTTATAAGCATCGGTCAGCTTTTTGGCGTTTTCCTGCACTTGGATCAAGCGAAACAGCATAGAGTCCAGCAAGATCTCGTTTTGCTCCAAGGCTGCCAACGAAACACTTTCCATATGCTTGCGGATAAAATAGAGATCGGTTAATACCTTTTGGACATAATACGCGTCATTTTTGAGATTGTTCATAGATCTTTACTCCATCCTTCAAAACTTCGTCTAACAGCTGCTTGTTGGAGCTGACCTGATTGAGATCCAACAAATCTACCTTTTTGTGCAACTGATTACGCAGGCGTTCTGCAATACCGAAAAAGCGAAGACCGGTGATGTCGGTGGAAATCAAAAGATCAACGTCGCTGGTTTCGGTTTGTGTTCCTTTGGCGTATGAGCCAAACAGGATACAGTATCGAACGTTATATTGATCCAGCACCTGCCGACATGCATTCTCGATCTGCTCTAAAGTTAAAATGCCGTGTTCTTCATCCAAGGCAACGTGTTGCGCAAGAGAATCAACCATAAAACGGTATTTGAGTGAGGTTTGCTTGGATAGATCGTTTTCATACGATTTATAAGAACGCAAAGAAACCCCCAAAAGCGCACAGGCTTGCTGTTGGGTTAAGTTCTTGGATATTCTTATTTCTTTCAATGAAGACATGTGATCCACTCCTTTCGGTATCATTGTAGCATAATTGCACCATCTTGTCAATACAAAAGTGCAAAATTTGCACTATTAAAAAATGAATCGGGTGCAAGAATTGCGCTTTTCAAAAAAGAGAAAGGTGCAAATTTCGCGAGGAGTCGGTGGTAAGTGATGCACTGAAATCTTTTTGTTATTTTTTAGCAGTTTCTTGCTAAAGTATACATTCTGTGATATAATGAAATCAGAAATAAGAAATTACAAAGGAGGCACTATGCAATATCTCATTCAAAATAATAAGCTCAGACTCGAATACGATCCCGAGGAGCTCTCTTTGTGCGTACACGTAGAGGGAAGTGATATCATGTGGTCGTGGGCGGACGCGGGCAAGATCCGTCTGGGCGATGGCACCGAGCTGTTGCTCAAAAAGGCAAAATGCCAAAGCTGCGCGTATCAAAACGGCGTCATGGATGGTGTTCGTGCCACTTATACCGGGCTTTGTGACGCAGCAGGCAGGGAATATGCCTTTTCGGTGGAAACTTACGTAGCTTTGGAAAAGTCCTCCGGGCAGCTGCGCGTGCAGGCCTGGGTCGTGGACGACGCACGCGGACAGATCGCGGCACTGGAATATCCGCCTCGCATGAAATTTGATGCCGCAGAGGGCGACGGATATACCGTTCTGCCGCGCATGCAGGGAACCTTGGTGCCTGCAGGACATCCGATCAAGATCGTCAACGGCTTTATTTACGAGCGCGACGGCTATATGCCTCTGTACGGACAGGTCAACAAGGGCTGCGGCTATGCGGCCATTTATGACACTCCCTACGATGCGCGCTACGCTTTGGTTGGCGAGGAAGTGCAGCCCTTCTTTATTCCTTCGCTTGGCACCATGTCCTACAAGCGTGAGATGATCTTTGCATTCTTTGCGGACGGTGATTTTAACACCATCGCCAAGATTTATCGCGCATATAGAAAGGAACGCGGCAAACTGGTGACCTTAAAAGAAAAGATCGCCAAAAACCCGAACGTGGAATACCTGATCGGCACACCCATCGTGCATACCATTGCAGCCGTGCATATCAAGGAGGGGACGCATTATTATGATCCCCAAGACCCTGCACATAACGATTGGTGCATTCCGTTTGCCAAGACGGCAGAGGGCCTGCAGCGCCTTAAGAATATGGGCGTGGAAAAGGCATATTTGCATCTGGACGGCTGGGGACACCACGGCTACGATAATTTGCATCCCAGTCCCTTCCCGGTACACGAGGAAGCGGGCGGTGCGGACGGCATGCGAGAGCTGAGCAACACCTGCCGTGAGCTTGGATATAAGTTCGGGATTCACGACCAGTACCGCGATTACTATTACGATTCTCCCGGCTTTACGCTGGACAACGCCGTGCAATATTATGACGGCAATCATTTCTTGAGCGACTATTGGTATGGCGGTGCGCACACGTTTTTGTGCTCGGTGCTCGCGCCCGATTACGTGCGTCGTAATTACGACGAATTTGAAAGTCTGGGCATTAAAATTGACGGCTCGTATCTGGACGTGTTCTCTGTGGTGGAGTTGGACGAGTGCTTCAATCCGGAGCATCCCGCCACACGTGAGCAGTGCGCAGCCAACAGACGTCGGTGCCTTGATATACTGACCTCGCGCGGGATCATTCCGTCATCCGAGGAAACCTTGGATTGCATCATCGAGTCCATGGCGCTGTGCCATCACGCGCCCTTCCATTGCACCAGCTTTGACGCGCCCGATAAAGTAAACGTGGGTGTACCGATTCCCTTGTTCAATCTGGTCTATCACGATTGTATCGTGATCCCGTGGGACGGCATGCACCGTCGCGGAGCATGGGGCATTGCTTGCACCGATCAGCCCTATCTGTGGGCGCTGCTTTGCGGCAATACCGTGTATTACTTTATGAATATGGACAAGGAAGAGGTCGAGTACGGCAAGATCGCGCTGGAGCTGTTTGGCCGTGTTGCGCACTGTGATCTGACCAAGCACGAAATTCTGGACGCCACTACCCGTAAGCGTCGCAGTACCTTCTCGGACGGCACGGTGGTCGAGGCCGACTTTGACAGCGGTGAATTCACCATTACTTATCCTGATGGCAAAGTAGTCAGCGGAAAGGATTAATCAGAATGCTTATCTGAGCAAAAAATGATTCGTGCCCACAAAAAAGGCAATATCAAACCCACTCGGGAATGATATTGCCTTTTGTTTTTCTCTTATTTCTCCAACTCAGCCAAGCGTTTGACCGCTTCTGCGTGTCCCTTGGCGGCGGCTTTTTTGTAGAGTGCGATAGCCTCGCGTCGATCGCGCTGCACGCCCTCACCGTCCTCGTAGCATTCGGCAAGGCTGAAGCAGGCGTGCGGATGGCCTGCGTCTGCGGCAAACTTCAAATGCTTGATTGCCGCCTTTGCGTCCGGCTTTGTCCCCTTGCCGTATTTTTCGCACCAGCCAAGGCTGTAATTGGCAGAAACGTTTCCTGCCTTTGCGGCAATGTGGAAGCACTTGACTGCCATGGTAAGATCCTTGGGCAGCTCGCGGCCGTAGAACCAAAGGTCGCCCATGCGGTTGACCGCCTCGATGCGTCTTGCTTCGCTGACGGGCGCGGTGGTGCCGGAGGGAGGAGATTGATAGTAGGATTCAATCGATTGCCCCGAAGCGGAAATGCGTGCCATTTCGTCCATTGCTTCTTGGCTGCCCTCGATCATGGCGCGGCCGTAGTATTCCAGCGTCAGCGCAAAGTCGTGCTGCATGGAAATTCCCGTGGCATGATACTGCCCCAGGCGGAACAGGGCGCTTGCAATGGCGCACTTGTCAGGATGCTCGAAAAATGCAACGGTTTCCAGCTCCTGTACGGGTGTCTGAGCCTTTCGTATCTCGCTGTCCGCCACCTTTTCCAAAAGCGAGCAGTACAGGAGCGCGGATTGCTCTGTGCCCGTGCCCGTGCGGTGGCAATCCGCCAGCAGCAAAAGCGCGGAAAGATTGCCGTCGTGTGCTGCGCGCTTAAGAGCCGCAATCGCATTTTCGGGGTCGCGCTGTGTGCCAATGCTGCCAAGCAAGCATCTGCCAACGTGATAGAATCCGTCTGTGTCGCCATTCTTGGCGGCTTTTTTATACAGTGCGTAGGCTGCGGTTTTGTTTTGCTCTGTGCCAATGCCGTTTTCGTGACAGTGCGCTAAGGCAAGCATGGCAGGCACGTGGCCAAGCTCGGCAGCTTGCATATACAAAGCTGCCGCGCGGGGCAGATCCTGCGCCACGCCTACGTTGTATTGCAGACAAAGTCCCAACAGATGCGCAGCCTGTGGGCTGCCGCTTTGTGCAGCCTCCTGCAGCCATCTGATAGCATCTGTAAAGCTTTGCTTGGTGCCCACGCCGTGTAAAGCGCACCAGCCAAGCCAATACATAGCCTCGGGCTCGGCATGTCCTGAAATGACCGAGGCGCGCAACCATTTAATAGCCAGAAGCGGATCGCGCACAAGACCATCACCGCCCAGATAAGCCCGTCCCAAGTCACAGCAAGCGCGTGGATTATTTCCTTGTGCAGCAACCTGCAGCCATTTGGCTGCCTGTTCGGGGCTTTGCTGCACACCGGTGCCGTTTTTATATAAAAGATATGCATCATACTGTGCGTGGGCGCAGCCTGCCATGGCGGCAGCAATGCAAAGGGAAGCTCCCTTTTGCTCGTCCTTGGTTATGCCGAGGCCGTTGAGAAATAAAAGTCCAAGGCGGTATTTGGCATGCGCGTCACCCAGCTTGGCGGCTTCTGTGTAGCGTGCTGCTGCGGCACGCAGATTTTGCTCCGTGCCAAGCCCCTTTTCATAGCAAAGCCCCAGGCGGTAGCATGCGCCTGCGTGGTGCTGATCGGCTGCCTTTTGCAGCAGATCCTTGGCAAGCGCGGTATCCTTACGGCAGCCTCTGCCGTAAAGCAAGCAGCCTGCCAGATTATTTTGCCCATCTGCGCAGCCATTCTCGGCTGAGAGCGTGTACCATTTGACAGCCTCAGCCAGATCAGCCTCTGTGCCGTCTCCGAATTCATAGCAGCTGCCCAGCGCGTATTGTGCAGCAGCCACGCCCTGTTCGGCGGCTTGTCTGAGATAGGTTACGGCCAAGGAAGGATCCTTGATCGTGCCCGATCCGTGTGCCAGGCAAAGGGCAAAGGCATAACAGGCATTTGGGTCGCCTGCTTCGGCAGCCGTCTTGAAATGCTGAGCGGCACGTGTTTCGTCCTGCTCAGCACCCTTTCCATCGCGGTAAAGCGTGCCAAGGTAGTAGTGCGCGGCCATGCTGCCAAGTGCGGCAGCATCCTCCAGATGATGGTGCGCGCGGACGGTGTTCTGCGCTGTGCCGACCCCGTCCAGATAGCAAAGGCCCAGGCGGAGCGAGGCGTTTACTTGTCCTTGCTTGGCAGATTCCTGTAAAAGCTGCACGGCTCTTTTTGGATCCGGCTGCGTGCCTGTGCCCTCCAAAAGGCAAACGGCGCTGTAGTATTGGCCGCGCTTATCCCCTAAGGCGGCTGCGCTTTCCAAAAGGCGGAATCCGCGGGGCAGATCCTTTTGCGTGCCCTGTCCGTCCAGACAGCAAAGTCCCAACGTAACCAGTGCGAGCGGATGCTGCCTCTCTGCTGCCAGCGAGAGCCAGTGCACGGCTTGCTTGTCCGAATACGGAAGCTGCTGTGCACGCAAGTATGCTTGCGCAAGCTCAAACATATCGTCGCAAATTTCGCGGTGCGCACCCACCGCTGTTTTGATCAGCTTGCCAAGCGCATCTTCAAGGCAGTGCTCAGCATGGTGTGCGTCGGGACAGGTGCACAGTCCCGTGACGAACAGGCGATGGATCAGCGCAGGGGAGGGGGCTTTATCAAAGCCCTGGTGCAGTTTTGCAAAGATGTGAGGGTAATTGGCGGAAAAGTCTTGGTTGTCTGCGTGCAGGATCTGTATTTTTCTTTCTTTTGCAGCAAGGATCAGCTGCTCTTCCATAGGGTCGCTGCGCAAAGCACCCACCACCACGATCAAGCCTGCGCGGCAAGCATCGCGATAGACCTCGGTGTGCAAGCGCTCGGTGGCGCGAAGTGCAAAGCCGTAGGCCTTGAGCATGCGGCATAGGGTGTCGGCCGTTTCCTTGTTGGCAGCAGCGTATATAAGTGGGATAAAGACGCTTGCGGGAGCTCGATTCTTGACTTGTTCGGTCTGCATGAGCCATCTCCTTCCATGTATGTACAAAAAAATCGCGAATTTTTGAAAAATTTACGAAAAAGGTCTTTTCAATTCAAGCATTTTGTATTAGAATATAAGGGATAGATATTCCTGTTATCAATTATACATGTTTTGCTGACGAAATGCAAGGCATAATTTATGAAAAAAGAAACATAACCTTATATACAACGGAGGAAACGGTATGGAAAAGAAAAAGTACACACTGGTCATTGCGGACGTGGAGATGAACGTGCTGACCGATGCGCCCTGGGAGTCGGTTGAAAAGATCGTGGGGATCCTGGATCGAAAGATGAGAGATATCCATCTCAAGAGCTACCGTTGTACAAAGAACCAGGCTGCACTTTTGTGTGCGCTGGAGTATTGTGCCGAAAAGCTGACCTTGCAGGAAAGAAATGCTGAGCTTGAGGAGCTTGCCGATCAGGACGCTGAAACCATTGAGCAAAAGGCGCAGAAGATCGCAGAGCTGGAGGCAGAGATCGCTCGCCTGCAGGGAGAGAACGAGATCATGCACAACATCTTGGAGCGTGCTGCTGCATCCACCGAGCGCATCATGGGACACACCGCTCCCGTTGAAGAGCCCAAGGCAGAGGAGCCGAAGGTCGAGGAGTCCAAGGCCGAGGAAATCGCTGAGCAAGAGAAGCCCGAGAAGCCGGAGATGCCTGAGGCGACCCCCGAGGCAGAGACCGTACAAACGGAGGCTGCACAAGACGCCCCCGAGCAGCTTTCGGTAGATTTTGAAGCAGACGCACCCGCGGAGAGCGTCAACACCAAGGCAGCACAGGTCATTGAGGAGATTGCCGATAAGGAGGCCGAAATGCCCCGCGTTAAGGCCAAGAAGTCCAAGAACCGTTCTCGCGTAGGCTCCATGTTTGATCTGCTTACCTTTAACGATGTATAATCAAAAGCATCCGTATAGTCGATCTCTGCCCGAGCTGCTCAGCCCCGCAGGCTCGCCCGACGCATTACGGGCGGCGATTGACGGAGGAGCCGACGCCGTATATCTCGGCGGCGGCTCTTTTCATGCACGCATGAACGCGGATAATTTCGGTACGCAGCAAGCTTTGGCCGAGGCTGTTTCGCTGGCGCATTTTTGGGGCGTCAAGGTATACGTCACGCTCAATACCATGGTGTATGACCGTGAGTTAGATGCCGCGCTTGCGCAAGCAGAGCAGGCAGCGCGTGCGGGAGCGGACGGTTTGATCGTGGCCGATCTTGGCGTAGCTTCGCTTTTGCACCGTGCTTTGCCCGAAATGCCGCTGCATGCCAGCACGCAGATGTCGATCCACAGAGGAGATGCGGGCAAGCTGCTTGCGGACGCAGGCTTTAGCCGCATGGTGCTGGCAAGAGAAATGCCTGCCGATCAGATTGCGCAGGCGGTCAAGGAGAGTCCTATTGAAATAGAGATGTTTGTACACGGTGCCTTGTGCGTCAGCCAATCGGGGCAGTGCCTGTTTTCTTCGCTGGTGGGCGGACGGAGCGGCAACCGCGGTGAGTGCGCACAGCCCTGCCGTTTACCCTTCAAGGATGCAAGGGGCAAGGATCATTATCCGCTCTCGCTCAAGGATCTTTCGCTGGCAAGGTACGTGCCCGAGATTGTAGAATCGGGCGTGGCATCTCTGAAAATTGAGGGACGCATGAAGTCCCCCGAATACGTATATACCGTCACGCGCATATGGCGTGAGCTGCTGGATGCGGGCAAGGGTGCTGATGAGGAGCAGATGCTGCAGCTGGGCCGAGCCTTTTCGCGCGGTGGATTTGCCGACGGATATTATCGCCGCCGCAAGGGAGAGGGCATGTTGGGCGTGCGCTCTGCCGAGGATAAGATGGCTTCGGTCGGTGTGGAAAAATTCCGCGGAATAACAAAGAAAATACCCGTGCAGATGCAGGCTTGCTTAGAGGCAGGGAAGCCCATGGAGCTGACCGTGTCTGCCAAGGAGCATCGCGTTTGTGTGACGGGAGAGGTCCCCGAGGCAGCGCACACGCGCCCGATATCGGTCGAGCAGGTGCAAGGCAGTCTTTGCAAGTTGGGCTCCACGCCCTTTACCGTAAGCGCACCCGAGGTGTGTATCAAGGGGGAGGTCATGGTCGCTGCCTCTGCGCTCAACGCGCTGCGTCGCGCCGCAGCAGAGAAGTTAGAGGAGCAGATGCGCAAGGCACTCGTTCCCGCACCCGTGCAAAGACAAGCGGTGGAGCAGCCGATCCCACGCGGACAACGCACGTCCTGCTGCACGGCAAGATTTTTCCGCCCCGGGCAGATCGTGCCTGCGGCAAAGGAGTATTTTGAGATCCGCTATCTGCCTTTGGAATTGGTGGCAGAGCAGGATGTGCCCGGTTGTAACGGAGCCGTCATGCCGCCCGTGATATTCCCCGAGGATTCGGGAAATATTCGAAAAATGCTTACCAAGGCATGGGAAAAAGGCATTCGCCACTTGTTGGTGGGCAATATCGGACATTTGTATTTGTGCGACGGCTTTGATTTTGTGCTGCACGGGGATTATCGTCTGAACGCAGCCAATAACGCAACGGTTTGTGAGCTGGAGAAGCTGGGCTTTGCCGATGTTATCGCATCAGCAGAGATGAGTCAGGCAAGATTGCGCGATCTGGGCGGCAATACCGCTGCCATCGTGTACGGGAGAGTGCCGCTGATGACGCTGGAAAGATGCGTCAATAAGCAAGCTGCGGGATGCGCAGCCTGCACCAAGGGAAAAGCCGAGCTGGTGGATCGCAGAGGTGTCAGATTTCCCGTGATTCGCGAATACGGACACAGAAATCTGGTGCTCAACAGTCTGCCTACGGGCATGTCGGATAAGGGGCGTGCACTTGCCGATCAGGGCATTGTCGCACAGCATTTCCTGTTTACGACCGAGGGAGCAGACGAGGTGGAGCGCGTGATCTCTGCTTACAAAGAAGGAAAGGCATTACCGTTTGCCGTCAGAAGAATTTGATTTTTCAGGTGAAAGTATGAAGAAAAATGTGATTGTGATCGTATCTATGATCATTCTGTTTTGCTTGATCACCGCAACCATTGTCAGTGTGAGTCGTGCAAAGGATCTGGCAAATGCTATAAAGCAGGAGCAGACCGAGGAAGAAACGACCTTGGAGGAAACGACAGAGGCACCGACAGAGGAGATGACCGAGGTGACGACCGAAGCGGTGACAGAGCAACCGGAACAGGAGCAGATCGGGATGACTTATTATGAATATACGGGTGAGGCGCACCCCGGCACGGGCATTGCCTATCGGGGTAGCGGTGAGAATGCGGATCTTGTGATCGTGATCGACGCAGGCCACCAGCTGCACGGCATGGATCAGACCGAGCCGGACGGCCCGGGCTCCTCCGTCCAAAAGCCTATGGTATCGGGCGGCACGCAGGGCAGCGTAACCGGCCTTGCCGAGTACGAATTGAACCTGCGCGTGGCGCTTGCATTGCGCGACGTGCTGGTCGAAAAGGGATATACGGTAGTCATGGTGCGCGAGGTCAACGAGGTCGAGATCAGCAATGCCGAGCGCGCGCAGCTGGCCAACCGCGCGGGTGCGCACGTCAATTTGCGCATCCATGCAAACGGGGACGCGGATGTGTCTTTCAAGGGCGCGATGACGGTTTGCCAGACTCCTGAAAATCCCTATCATGCAGCGCTGTATGAAAACAGCCGCGCACTTTCGGATGCGGTGCTGGCAGCATTCTGCCAAAGCACGGGCATGGAACAGCGCAGCGTTTGGGAAACCGACACCATGACGGGGACAAACTGGTCAAGCGTGCCTACCACCATTATTGAAATGGGCTTTATGACCAACGCAGAGGATGACGCGGCCATGGCAGCCGAGGATTTTGCTGCCAAGGCAGCGAACGGCCTTGCAAAGGGTATTGAAAATTATCTGTCGCAGTATCCGCCCGAAGAGGAGTCTGTCGACGGTGAGCAGACCGCACCCGACGGAGAATATGACATCGACTACGAAAGAGAGCGCGAGCTTGGTCAGACCTTTACCGAGGTATATATGACCATGGAGGCAACGGCTACGGTGTGGGTGCGCACAGAACCCAGCACGCAGGGCGGGGATTCCACCAAGGTGCATCATATCGAAACCTATGCGGGCAAGCGCATGACCTGCATCGGATTTGGCACGGATTGGCATCGCGTGTTGATCGACGGAGAGGTTTATTACGTATCCGCTGCATATCTGAGAGTGGTTACGGAATAAGAATATTATCGGGATTATAATCAAACTACCAAAAGGAGGCCGAGCGAAATGAACGCTATGCTTGAGGATATATTAGCGCAGATTGGCGGAGGGCTGATCCTTTGTGCAGAGGCTGTGGGGGAGCGGACAAAGCCGCTGACCGACAAGGTATCGGCAGAGGTGCGTGCTGCTTTGGATGAAATCAGAACGGATATCGACGCGGTCAGACAGCGCGACCCGGCTGCGAAGAGCGATATTGAGGTGCTTTTGCTGTATTCCGGTGTGCATGCATTGCTGGCATACCGTGTAGCGCACAGGCTGTACGTGTCCGAGCATTATTTCTCGGCACGTTTAGTCAGCCAGTTGGCAAGATTTTTCACGGGAGTGGAGATCCATCCGGGCGCAACCATTGGAAAGGCCTTAATGATCGACCACGGCTCGGGCGTGGTGATCGGTGAAACAGCCGAGATCGGAGATAACTGCACGCTGTATCAGGGTGTCACGCTGGGCGGTACGGGTAAGGATATCGGTAAGCGACATCCCACGCTTGGGAACAATGTCATGGTTGGCGCAGGCGCTAAGGTGTTGGGACCCTTCACCATTTCGGATGGCAGTAAGGTGGCGGCCAATGCAGTGGTGCTGAAGGAGCTTCCCGAAAACAGCACCGCGGTGGGTATTCCCGCACGCGTGGTCAAGCGCGACGGTGAGCGCGTGGTTGCTCCCGGGGCAGACCTTGACCAGGTGCATATTCCCGACCCTGTGCGCGAGGAAATCGCGCGGCTGGAGCAGCGGCTTGCAGAAATGCAGGCAGAACTGGACGAATTGAAAAATGCAAAATGAATATGGAAAAACCGCTTGAAAGAGCGGTTTTTCCATTGTGATTTGCATATTCCCTCCTCGCAATACATATATTACCATAGGACTTGTCCACGATCAGGTCTTTACAACAAGACTTTCCTGTGATATAATAGACGTGGTAACAAAAAACCCTATGATTTGACATAAAAGGATGGATTTCAATGAAAAAATGCAAAATTTTAGCGGGATTGGCTGCAGTTTGTATAGCCGCAGCCTCTCTGTCGGTTGTTGCAACGGCTGTTGAGCCCTCGTACGAGGTGTCCGCTGATTACAAGGACACGTTGTATTACAACAATCTCTCCGCCCTGGAGTTGACCGGTGACGGTGCGACCGACGTCATAGCCGTTGCGCTCTCGCAGCTGGGCTATCACGAGGGCAACAAGGATTCCGATAAGGATGGACTCAACAGCAGCGGCTCCAAGAATTTCGTGGAGTATAACGTGCTGTTCGGTAAGCTGGATAACGGAGAGGGCAACGGATACAGCTACGGATACGCATGGTGCGCAGCGTTTGTCAACTGGTGCTTGCGTCAGGCGCGCGTGGACAAGGAGTTGACAGGCGGCATGTACGTTTCCTGCAATTCCTGGCGTAACTGGTTTATCAATGAAGGTGCCAAATACGGAGCATCCTATCATGCCCGCACCGATGATTACATACCCAAGAAGGGCGATCTGATCTTTTACAAGAGCCTGAGTGCCATCCATTCGCGTGCGACCGACCATATCGGCATTGTGCTTAAATCCGAAAATGGCAAGGTCTATGCCATAGAAGGGAACGGTGATAATCGTGTAGCATTGCACGAGTATGCGCTGACCGACAGATATATCGTAGGCTACGGCAGCATTGCATACAAGACAGCGGACGTACCCGAGGTGGATTATTACAGAACCGAGGATCACCTGCCGGGCTATTTTATTGCAGGCGGAGGTGTGATTTCGGCTTATCAGGGGCCTGCCACAAGCACGGGAAAGGTAACCAACCTGACCGCGCACGGGGTATATCGCATTACCGCGGTTCAGGGCAGGTATGGCTGCGTGGTGCTGGAGGACGGCACGAGTGCGTGGGTATCGCTCAAGCGCTTTACGCCCATCACTACCGATCCGTATCACACCGTGGAATTGCACAACGGTGATAAGACCTACAGCATCCGTGTTGCAGTCGGCACTTCTTTTGCCATTCCCGATGAAAAGCTTCTGACGGATGCATTGGGAGAGATGACGGAATTTTACGGCTGGCGTGCCGAGGACGGATCATTGCTTTCGGCAGGAGCTGTGCTTTCGCCCGAAGCGGACGTCAAGCTGCAGGCTGTGACAGAAGATCCCACCCAAACCGAAACAGAGGCGGAAACAAACACCGTGACCGAGTCCCAAGCCACGGAGAGCGTACCCGAGTCTTCTGTCAAAGAGGAAAGTGCCCCGGAATTGTCGGCCGGGGAGCAGAGCACCGACCAAGCATCCGAGGGATGCAGCGGCACCATCAGCATAGGGGCATTGATGCTGAGTGCAGGCGCTGCGCTGGCTTTGAAAAAGAAGAAGACAGAGTAATCATGACATCATGAAACGGAAAATAACCACGGTCGCGTGAAAGAGCGTCACGCCGATGGGGGATGTCCTTGTCGGAGAATTTGAATAAGGGTATGGGCATAGCCCGATGCGTTTGTTTAACAAATGCGAAACTGGCAATAAAACAGAAGAGAGAGTGATGCGGAAACAAAATTCCGTAAAACCCTCTCTTTTCTGCTATTCATAAGTGATATTCTTTGCTGACGCAAAGAGTGATATTTTTGCTATGCAAAAGTGATATTGCAGCCTTACGGCTTCAGTGATATTCTATTCGCCCCAAAACTTGCGTAGCAAATACCACTCGGCGCAAGCCGAATATCACTACGAAGTAATATAACTCGCCACAGGCGAATAGAACTGGCGTGATACTCCGATAAGAGTATCACGCCGACCGTGGCTGTTTTTTTATTTGACTAATATTTTGCAAACAAAACCAAAACAAAAAAGCAACATGAAGCGTGTATAATACACGTATTATGGGAATCTTTATCATGTTTTGGGAGGTAAAATATGAAAAAGAAATATACGTATGAGGTCATGGGAGAGTTACACAAGGTGGTGTATAATTATATCCCCGTGCGCTTTGTCATTGCTATGGTGATCATGATCATTGAGGTTTTGCTGATGACGGGCATCGTATTTGCGCTGTGCTACTATGTGCCGTATTTTTATCTGGCTGCATGGGCAACCGAGATCTTTTGCGTCATCAAGATCATATCATCGGATGAAAACCCGGACTACAAGGTACCGTGGCTTTTGTTCGTGCTGATTTTGCCCATCGTGGGTTTTATGCTGTATTTTTTGTTCCATTCACGCACATTAAGTAAAAGGTATATCAAGCGCATGGAGGAAACCAGGCTGTATGCCTATGAGTGTGACGACAGTGCGCTGCAAGCGCAGCTGGAGTGCGAGAACGCGGTGGCGTACCGTCAGGCGAAGATGCTGTGCGATATTGCAGATACGCATTTGTTTGACGGCACGTCCCAGCAGTATTTTTCGCTTGGCGAGCACATGCATGCAAGCATGCTGCAGGATCTGGAGCGTGCGCAGCACTTTATTTATATGGAGTTCTTTATCATAGAAGACGGTATTTTCTGGGACTCCATTTTGAATATCTTAAAGCAAAAAGCAGCCAATGGCGTACAGGTCAGGGTGCTGTACGACGATATTGGCTGCATGTCCACGCTGCCCGGTGATTATTACAAGCAGCTTGGCAGGTATGGCATTGAGGCTGTTCCGTTTTCTTTGTTGCGCGGGAATGCAGACGGAGAGTTTAACAACCGTTCGCACCGTAAGATATTGGTCATTGACGGCAAGGTCGGGTATACCGGAGGAGTCAATCTTGCGGACGAATATATCAATCGCGTGCAAAAGTACGGCCATTGGAAGGATACGGCCATTCGTCTGGAGGGGCGTGCGGTGTGGGAGCTGACCAGGCTGTTTTGCGTGGATTTTGGGATCAACCGCAAAAAGTTGCCCGATATGCCCGAAAATGCATATCCCTCGATACCGGCAGTACCCGATGCAGGGTATATGATCCCGTTTGGCGACGGCCCCGCTCCTATATATGCCCAAAGGGTGGGAAAGAGCGTGATTATCAATCTGCTGATGCAGGCGGTGCGCTACGTATATATTACAACGCCGTATCTGATTATAGATAACGAGCTTTGCTCAGCCATGGAAAATGCGGCAAGGCGCGGTGTGGAGGTCAAGATCATTGTGCCGCACGTACCGGATAAAAAGCTGGTTTTGGAAATGACACGCAGCTATTATAAGCGTCTGATCGGTGCGGGTGTGCAGATCTATGAGTACGAGCCGGGCTTTATTCACGCCAAGAGCTACCTTGCGGATGACGAGCTGGGTATGATCGGAACCATCAATATGGACTATCGCAGCCTGGTGCACCACTTTGAAAACGGTGTTTGGATGTATCGCTGTCCTTGCCTTGCGGATATGAAGGCGGATTTTGAAGCAACCCTGCAACGCTCTGTCAAAGCGGATCAAAAGGCCATTTCTCCAAATCTGCCCGGCAGGATCGTTCGCGCTTTCGTGCGCATTTTCGCGCCTTTGCTGTAAAATATTTTTTGAAAATTGACAAAACCGAAACAAAGCCCAAGCAAATCGAAAACAATCAAGAGGTATACTGTTCTCATAGAAATATGAATGATCAAAGGAGAAGAGTATGAGAATTTTCAAGAAAATTTTGGTTTATGTGTTGATTGGCGCAGCAATGGCTGCGTTTGCGGGCTGCGATCTGCCGAGCGTGAGCGACGTGGAGAATATGGTAACGTATCCTGAGCAGTACAGCATTACTTATGAGGTTGAGTCCAAGGACGGCAGTGTGACCGAGATCCGAAAGATCGTGGACGGTGAGGGAAACGTGTATTTTAAGTCGGGCACGACCGAGCTGCTTTATATCAAGGACGGCAATCAGTACACCGAGTATAGCAAGAATGAAGACGGTGTATTTGTCAAATTTGAGGGCAGCACGTACGTGCAGACCTACGTGGAGCAGCAAACCAAGCAGTTTACGGATCTGGCGGAAATGTCGCGCAACCAAATGATGCCCACGGCAAAAAAGAGCGGGGATACACAGGTGCTTGGCAGACAATGCTTTGTGTATACCATCACGGTTGGCGGTGAAAAAACGGGTGTGCATTATTCTTATTACGTGGACAAGGAAACAGGCATATGTCTGGGATATGAGTCGGGCATGAGCGCGGCAGGCTTTGATCTCGGAGCGGACAGTGACGTGTTTCGCTGTACGGAATTCGTGACAGAGAATATTGATTCCCTGAAAGCATTGTCAGAGTAAGGCGCGGGCGAACGCAGTTCGCCCCTGTGGCAAAAAGGACAGAGAATTTCACGTTCTCTGTCCTTTTTATTTTCACTTACAAGTGAGTCGGCGCACCTGCGATGAAGCAGGTGCGCCGTGGTGCTTTTTTGTTTGAATTTGTCTTTATTCGATCGGATCAAGCGCGATCGACTGAATCAGGATGGTCTCTCCTGCCTGACAGTTGTCAAAGAAGTCAAAGCGGATCTGGTTGAGTGTGCCGCTCCAGAAGGATTTGCCGGCAAGGTCGATGGTGACTGTGTGCCATTGACCGTCGGCAACCATCGGATACTTGGAGGAGGAAGCCTCGGCGGGATCCGGGCTGGCGTCGGTCATAAAGAACATCTGACCGGTAGTCTTGGAGGCGCCGGGCTCTAATTTGTAGGTCAGGGTAACCGACTTGTATTTATCGGTCTTAATACCGCCTGCAAGATAGGAGATGTAGATCAAGGGATCCTCGCCCGTCGTGGCGGTGCACAAAAGGCCTTCGTCGGTGAGCTTCCAGGAAGCGTTGTTTGCCGAGCCAAATACCTTTGAGGCTGCAGCGTTGGTAAAGTCAATGTTTTCATATGTGAATACCTTTTCGGGCGCAATGACTGTCACCTTGGCCACGTAAGAGAATTCACCGCACTTGACAGTGATCTCATGTGTGCCCTCCTCGAGGGGGAAGACCACGCCTGCAGCATTGACAAGGATCTTGGATTCGTCGCATTCGTAGGTAATACCGTGATCGGAGCTCCAACCCTCAATCCAGGTTGCATCGTCAAAGCTGATGATCGATTTGATCTGCGGGTTATAGGGCAGGGGGGAGGTCTGATCGATGACGTAGGTGTCGGTGACGTAAGGGGTAAATCCGGTGACGGCACCCGTTGCATTGTTCTTATCGTAGACCTTGACGCAGATCTGGGTGATCAGGCCGCGGAACTCCGCTGTGATGACAGCCTTGCCCACGCCCTTGATTTTTACGGTCAGTGAACCGTCCTCGACGGTTGCAACGTCGGTATTGCTGCTGGACATTTTGAGCTCATCCTTATATTTGCGCAGCGAGGTCCATTCGTTCTGGAAGGTGGTGCAGGCATACAGGTTGATCGTCAGACCCTTAGAGCGCGTGGAAACGTATAATACGTCGTCCTCACGTGCCGAAATGGCCACGAATTCAAGTGTTGCGGGGTCACGCTTGTCGCGTGCTGTGTCTGCTTTGATGTTGTCTTTGTTCTGTTCGCTCAGATCGATCGTATCGGTCAGGGAGAGGGTAAAGTCTTGTACGCGGGTGTTCCAAACGCCCCAGTCTTTGCCGTAAGCGTAAGCTGCAAAGGTGGGGGTGTCGGGCGTGATGTGGCCGTTCTTGGTGCCCGCCATGCCCGAGTTGTGACAATAGTGATATACGTTTTCTTTAACGATATCCACGTGCTCAAAGGTGATACCGTCGTTGGATTCAAAGAAGGAAAGGTAGCTGTTTGCGGAAAGACGCTGGTCGGTACAGATGGCTAAGAACTTGCCGTACTGCTCCACGTACTTGACGTCAAGCGAGTCGTTTGTGCCTCCGTTGACTGCAATGCCGCGGTATTCCATGGTAGCGGGCCAGTTTTCATCCAGTGCGTTTGCGGTGGATACCTGCGTAGAGTGGCCGCCTGCACCGGACAGGGTGTAGTACATGTAAAGTGTGCCGTTGAGCTCGACAAAGCTGATCTCACCGTGTCCCCAAAGGTTCTGAGGTTCGGAGAAGAACACGATGGGCTGCGGATCGTCACCGCCCCAGCCACTGCCGTTCCACTTTTCAAAGGGACCGTCGGGATTTTCGGAGCGAGCCACGAAAATGCAGTTGTCACACATGTTGGCGTTGACGGTGGATGTGTAACCGATATAGTAGTAACCGTTAAAGTAGATTACACCGGGATCGCAGCAGGAGTAATGATCCAGGGAGTCGGGGGTAGGCTGGAGCACGCATTTTTCCTCGCTCCAGGTCTTGCCTCCGTCCTCGGAGTGCTTGTAAGAGATCCAGTCCCATTGTGTGGAGCCACAGCCGGTGGATGCAAACCACGCATCCATGGTGCCGTCCTCGTTGACTATGATCGACGCACCGTAGCGGTAGCCGGAATTGAGAATGGAGGGCAGCTGATAGATATCGTAGCCGGTGTCGCCCGAAATGGTGACGTTGATGTGCTTGTTTTCATCGGGAGTGACTGTTGAGATGTCCTGCTCAACCAAAACCTCGCAGCTCTGGGCAACCTTACCGTCTGCAATAGCGTTGGTGCAAGCGTATTCTACGGCGGACAGCATGCCGTTTTCAATGTTGGCGGTCAGGATCAGCTTGTTACCGTCACGCTTGACGGCATAGCCGTTGTAACCGATCTTCTCGTAGTCAAATTGTGCTTTCAGTGCGTCGTCAAGCGTTGCTGCGCCAACAATGATCTCGCAATCTGTGCGTGCGGCAGCATCGCGATTGAGCGTCAGTGTCACGCCTGTCTGCTCGGTCAGCGCCTCGATGAGCGCCTCTGCGCATTTACGCTCCCAAACGGAAGCCTCGGGGCTGACGTATACGGTGTAGCTTTCAAGGGCGTTGGGGTCTGCGGAGGGGGTAGGCTCTTCGGTACCTTGCTCAGTGGAAGTTTCGGTATCAGCCGGTGGCGTTTCCGGTGTTTGGCATGCGGCCAGCGTCATGGCCAGCACAAGGCAGAAAAGCAGTAGCGCAAGCTTACAGTTTTTCATGATAAAACATCCTTTCTTAATGTACTCTGGGTTAATAATAGAAATTAATGCCGATCTGTTTCATGGAGGGAACGGTGTCCAGCACGTCCTGATCGATCTCCACTTTATCCACGTACTGCTCGCACAGCTTCATGAACAGGTCATCGATCAGCCCTTCTTCAAAGCCCTCAAACCAGTCCTTGTTGTCTTCGTCGTCCCAAGCGCCCTCTTCGATGGGGTACTTCATGACGATGTGGTATCCGTAATCGGATTCTACCAAAGCGGTCTGACCCGCCTCGAGAGTGTTCAGCTGCTTGACGATGCTTTCCAGATAGGGGTAAGATTCGTAGTTGGCGGGGTCCTTGTGCAGATAATAGCCGTTTTCGTAGGTTTGTGCATCCTCGTCCTCTCCGTGCTTCTCCATCAGAAGCTCAAAGGTATCGTAGTCCCCCTCGGAGATCTGTGCCAGAATGTCTTTGGCGTTTTGCTTGATTTCGGCAAGCTGCTCCTTGGTGTAATCACCAACCTCGGGTTCACCGTCCTTGTTGATGATGTAGGAGGTCGTGCCGGTTTCCTTGTCGTAAGCAATTTTGCCGTCCTCTGTAAAGTAGACGTCGTAGCCGTCCTTGTCCTTGATAACGTAGCCATTCTCATCGGTCTTGGTGCTGCCGTTTTCTTTGTCGTAGCAGACGACCTTGTTGCCAAGTGAGTTGGTGGTGTAGTAGATGTTGTCACCGTTTTCGTCGGTTTCGCAAACGTAGTAGTAAGAAGCCAGAAAGACCTGCTTGAAGCGCACGAAGTTTTCTTGGCAATATTCTTCCTTGACGTTGTCTGCAATCTTGGAGGCACTCTCTCCGTACAGGTGCAGCTTGAGTGCGTCGATCTTGGCTTCCATGATGTAAGTGTCACGCAGGATGTCGTAATTGACGCCGTATTCTGCAAGGATCCGGTTAAAGGCGGTCTTGGAGCCGTCACCGTCGTAGTCCACGAATTCCGCAAGCTCCTCGTCAATGGCATCGGTCGTTTCTTTGGAGAGCGTCAAGCCATACACCTCGTCAAACAGGTAGGTACCGATGACGTAGGTTTTTGCATTTTCCAGAATGGTGGCGCGGAAGTATTCGTCGTAGGTGGAATTCTCCATATCCACCACGGTGGACCAGAAGGCGTCGCTGTCCACGTCGTACTGGTATTTTGCCAGCGTCCCCTTCATGCGCGAAAGCAGCAGCTCGTAGGTGTTGACCGAGAGTGTGGTATCCTCAATGGACAAGAGTGTTTCGCCATGCTTGCCCGAGCAGCCTGCCAAGGTGGGAAGGCAGAGGGCAAATATCAGGAGCAGTAAAAGCAATTTGACTTTGCAAGGTTTCATATGATCATTCCTTTTTATTGTTATTCACTATTTTATTATAGCGTATTCACTCGTCGGATTGTTTGCCAAGTTCCGTATATTTTACAAACATTTTATGAATAAGGCGCAAAGCGTTCTCCTTTTCCTTGAGCCGCAGCACCATATGAGGCTCACCCGAAAGCACCATTTTGAGTCTGCCGCTCAGCATGCGCGAAAGGTCGGCCCAGATCTCGTAGCGGAATTTGTTCGGGTAAATGGCCACCGTGCTGCCGTCCTGACGGATCTGACGGATATCGCAGGCCGCACCCTCGGCACGGATGAGCGCCACGTAAAGCAGGTTTTCAGCCTGCACGGGAAGGTCACCGTAGCGGTCAAGCAGCTCGTCGGCAATGTCATCGCGGTCGTATTCGTTCTCGATCAGCGCAATTCTCTTGTATAGCGCCATGCGCTGGCCGGGATAGCGCACGTAGGTGTCGGGCAGGTAAGCGTCATAGTCCAAAGAAACAATACATTCCGGCTTTTGCTCCTGCACCTCGCCCTTTTCCTCCAGCACCGCGCTTTTCAGCAGCTTGATGTACATGTCGTAACCAACCGCATCCAGATGTCCGTGCTGCTCTGCGCCAAGAAGGTTGCCCGCACCGCGGATCTCCATGTCACGCAGCGCGATCTTGAAGCCCGCACCGAATTCAGCGTAGTCCTTGATGGCCTCCAAACGCTTTTGTGCGATCTCGGGCAGGGCGCGGTTGGCAGGGAAGGTGAAGTATGCGTACGCGCGACGCGCGCTGCGGCCGATACGACCGCGCAGCTGGTGCAGCTGAGAAAGGCCGAGCCTGTGGGCGTTGTCCACGATCAGGGTGTTGGCGTTGGGTACGTCCACACCGGTTTCAATGATGGTGGTGCATACAAGGATATCGATCTCTCCGCGGATCATCTTTTCCCATATGTCCTCAAGCGTTTCCTTATCCATCTTGCCGTGTGCCACGGTAATGCGCGCATCGGGCAGATTTTTGGCAAGCTCTGCTGCAATACCGTCAATGCTTTCCACAATGTTGTGCAGATAAAATACCTGACCGCCGCGCCTCAGCTCCTTGCGGATGGCCTCCAGCACGATCAAGGGATCGTGCTCCAGCACGTAGGTCTGCACGGGCAAGCGGTTGCCGGGGGCTTGGTCGAGGATCGAGATATCGCGAATGCCGCCCATGGCCATGTTGAGTGTGCGGGGAATGGGGGTTGCCGAGAGCGAGAGCACGTCAATGTTGCCTGCGATCTGCTTGAGCTTTTCCTTTTGTGCCACGCCAAAGCGCTGCTCCTCGTCCACGATCAATAGGCCAAGATCCTTGAATTTCACGTCCTTGCCAAGCAGGCGGTGTGTGCCGATGATGATGTCAAGGTCACCGCGCTCCAGCCTGCGCAGGATCTGCTCCTGCTGCTTGGGCGTGCGGAAACGGGAAACCATGTCGATATTAACGCCAAAGGCACGCATGCGTGCCGTGGAGGTCTGATAATGCTGCAGGGCAAGAATGGTGGTGGGAACTAAGATCGCCACCTGCTTGCCGCCCATAACGGCCTTGTAGGCCGCGCGGAAGGCTACCTCGGTCTTGCCGTAGCCCACGTCACCGCAAAGGAGTCTGTCCATGGGGACAGACTTTTCCATATCGCGCTTGATGTCCTCTGTGGCATCCAGCTGGCTTTCGGTTTCGTTGTATGCAAAGGCGGCTTCAAAGTCGCGCTGGAAATCCTCGTCGGGCGGAAAAGCGTGGCCTTTGACGCGCATGCGCTGCGCGTAGAGCTGAATCAGCTCCTTGGCCATGTCTTTGACGGCTGCCTTGGCGCGAGCCTTGGACTTCTGCCAACCGTCCGTGCCGAATTTGGAGAGCTTGACCGTGCCGTCGTCGGCACGCGCCCCGATGTATTTGGACACCATGTCCAGCTTTTCGACGGGAATGTAGAGCTTGTCGGCACCTGCGTATTTGATGCCGATGTAATCACGCTTGGCACCCGAGGTGCTCAGCGTTTCGATGCCCGTATAAATACCGATGCCGTAGGTTTCGTGTACTACGTAGTCGCCTTCGGTCAGATCGGCATAGGAAAGAATGGCGGCCGTCCCCTCGCGCTGCTTTTTCTTGCGCGTGGGCTTGGATTGCACCGAGAGCGTGGCTGTCTTGCCGTCCGGGTTGGTGGAAAGCAGGGCAATGCGCGGTGTGATCAGCTCGTAACCGAAAAGGAAGCTGCGCCATACAATGGCGATCTCGTCCTTTCTCAGATCTTCGGCACGCAAGGGATGCTTGGCAGACTCTACCGTTACGTCAAATCCGTGCTCACCCAGCATCTCAGCCAGATTTTTGGCAGCCGTTTCGTTCTCGGTCATGACAGCCGTGCGGTAGCCGCCGCGCATGTAGCCTGTCAGATCCTCACAAAGCAGCTGGAAATTTTCAGCGTAGGATACCATATGGCGCGTGCGGAAGCCGTAAATGCCTCCAAGACGTTTGCCGGACATGCCGTAGGAAAGGGAATCCACGTGCACGGTCACGCCCGCATCGAGAAATCTTTCGAATTCCACGGGGGCTTTCTGATATTCCGCATAAGAGGAGGAGATCGTTCCCGATTCCATCAGCTCGGTCACGGTCATGTCCATCTGCTTGGCCGATGCCTTGAGGCGATCGTTCACAGCTGAGGTGGCACGGACTAAAATGAGCGGCTTGCGGTCAAAGTAGTCGGTCAGCGAGGTGCGCTCGGGGTAGATCAGGGAGATGTATTTGTCAATAAAGTGCAGGTCTGCAGCACCGTCCTTCTCGTCCGTACCAAGGGCAGCCAATTCGGCGGAGAGCGTCTGGCGTGCTTCGTCGTCGCGGCAGGTGCGCAGACGATCCTTGACGGCTTTGGTCAGCGCACGGTGTGCGTCGGCATTGCAAAGGATCTCTCGTGCCGGGGGAATGGTGGCAGAGGTGATGGAGGTGACGGTGCGCTGGGTATCGATATCGAAGAAGACCATGCGGTCGATCTCGTCGTCAAAGAGCTCAATGCGCAAGGGATTGGAGCCGCCAACCTCCTTGCCGTCCTCGTCGATGAAGGTTCCCATGGGGGGATAGATGTCGATAATGCCGCCACGGCGGGCAAATTGTCCTGCACCGTCCACCATGTC
The DNA here is from genome assembly GCA_017452945.1 of Clostridia bacterium. The sequence goes on from JAFTLD010000017.1 coordinate 26,753, forward strand.
TACGCGTGCGTAGCCGGCTTCGAGCAAGCAGCGGCAGAGGTCGTCCGGCTCAATGCGCGTATCAAAGTCCAGTGTCAGCGTTGCGTCTTGCAGACGAGAGGAGGGAATGGTGTAGCCAAGCATGGCGTCGGGAGTGGTAATGACCACGTCAAAAGCCCCCGAAAGAATACCGGACAGGACGCGAATGCGCTCGTGCTCGTATTCATGCGAGGCGGAGATATTATAAAAGGTAAGGTCGCGGACGGGATAGAAGGCTGCGGTGATGCCAAAGAGCGCCAGCATATCCTTGGTGCGCAGGCATTCCTTTTCCTCGGAGCAGACGATGAGTGCAGGGGAGGGAGTCAAGGAGGCGGTATCCTGCAAAAGGGAGGTGATAAAGGCATCCGAAGCACCCTCGCAAAGCCCGTTGGCAAGCAAGGGCAAAGCCTTGTCGCGAAAGCCGCGTTTGACGGCAGCTAAGAGCTGCGCATATTCGCCATCCTGTCTGATGGCATCGGTAAGTAAGTTCATGTGATTTCCTTTGTGCGTATGGTTGTGGTTAAGTTATCAGTTCGGTTAAGTTTAACAGGATGAAAGTTTTCGTCCGCCTTTTTCAAAAGGCGACGGGGTACGGGGCAGAGCCCCGCCAGAAACGCCATTTCTTTGGTTCTTTGCGCCTCTTTTTGCAAAAAGAACGGAGAGAATTTGCTCAATGTAAAAAACGACCAACTGTAGGGGGCGACGTCCTCGACGCCCCGAGCGGGCGCGAAGTTGTTATGACAACGAAATGAGTTGATTTGTGTAGGACGGGCTGTCGAGGACGTCAGCCCCTACGGTTCTCGGGAGATCGGTTGATAAAACCGGCAGGTTATTCTTTGTAAACGTGACTGTTGCACTGCATCTGGGCGTCCTCGAATTTGCCGTTTACCAGCTTGACAATGCTCTCGTACGCAGGCTCGAAGCAGGAATACAGCATTTTTTGCTCCTGCTTATTGAATTCGGACAATACCCAGTCCTTCATGTCAAAATCCGGATGCGGCTTTTTGCCAACGCCCATGCGCAGTCGGGGGAACCCTTCGGTGCCCAGCCGTAAAATGATGTTCTCCAGCCCCTTCTGTCCGCCTGCTGAGCCCTTGGCGCGCAAACGCATGCGCCCAACGTCCAGATTCACGTCGTCGGAAAGCACCAGAATCTTTTCGGGCGGAATTTTATAGAAATCCGAGGCCTCCAGCACCGCTCTGCCCGAAAGGTTCATAAAGGTCTGCGGTTTGATAAGCAGGCATCTCACACCGCCTATGGTTGCCTCACCCACAAGCGCCGAAAACTTGGCTCGGTTGACCTGCACGCCGCACTTGGCCGCAATGTAATCCATGCACAAAAAGCCTGCGTTGTGTCGCGTAAGCTCATAGTCCCTTCCGGGGTTGCCCAGTCCCACGATGATGTATGAGATCGGACCCGCGGCTGCCTGTTGCGTTTCTATTTTCTTGAAAATATCAAAAATGTTGCTCATAAAAACCTCTTTTTCGCAAATGACTATAAAGCGAGAGAAAACCTCCCTCGCCGTCATTTTTACTATTTCGGATATATTATAAACGAAAATATCCCCCCTGTCAAAGGTTTTTTGTGCATTGTGACCGCGTTCAAAAAAAGTTTACATTTGCGATTGGAATAATTATTTGAAAAAACTTGTCCAAAATGGGGAATTATGTTATAATGGACAATGCCGTAAAAGGGTTAACCGTTCCGGTAATGCTTTTTTGCGGCCACTGAACAAGTTTATAAAAAATTTTATTATATGGAGGTATTACCTACATGGCTAAGAAGTATTGCTACCTGTTTACAGAAGGCAACGCTAACATGCGTGAGCTGCTGGGCGGTAAGGGCGCAAACCTTGCTGAAATGACCAACATCGGTCTTCCCGTTCCCCAGGGCTTCACCATTACTACCGAGGCTTGCACCCAGTATTATGAGGACGGCAAGCAGATCAACCCCGACATTCAGGCTGAGATCAACGAGTACATCGTAAAGATGGAGGAAGTTACCGGCAAGAAGTTCGGTGATCTTGAGAACCCCCTGTTGGTTTCCGTTCGTTCCGGCGCACGCGCATCCATGCCCGGTATGATGGACACTATCCTGAACCTGGGTCTGAATGACGTAGCTGTAGAAGGCTTCGCAAAGAAGACCGGTAACCCCAGATTTGCATACGATTCCTATCGTCGTTTCATCCAGATGTACTCTGACGTAGTTATGGAAGTTCCTAAGAGCTTCTTCGAGAAGATCATCGATGAGATGAAGGAAGAGAAGGTTGTTGTATATGACACCGAGCTGACCGCTGATGACTTAAAGGAATTAGC
>JAFTLD010000055.1 GCA_017452945.1 Clostridia bacterium
CGATGCATCGGAATGCCCGCATAGATCGGAGTCATTTCGTTGACACGGTCAGTCACGTACTGTTGGGTTTTGACCTCAAGCAGCTCACAGCTGTATCCGTGCCACTCGGGATCTTCAAAGCCCGTGCTGCCAAGCAGATGATAAATTTTGTATGCGGGAGAACGGTAATAGGGCGCTTCATCCGAATCGGGGGGCGTGGGCAGCATCTCTACCATGGGTGCGTCACCCAAAAACAGCACGGTTTCCAGATAAGTGCATTTTGAAAAACCGACGTCGTACATTTCGGTCACGGTGGAGGGAATGGTCAACGTGCGGATGGCCGTGTTTGAAAATGCCTGCCTGCCAATCGAAACAAGGCCTTCGCAAAGCGTGACCTTCTCCAATTTTTCGCAGCTTTCAAATGCACGGAGCCCGATGCTTGTCACGCTCGCGGGAATGGTGATCTCGCGTAGCTCGGACAGACCTTCAAAAGTATTATCGCGGATCACGGTCACCCCCTCGGGGATGACGATCTCTTTCAGGTTGGCGTAAAAGAAGGCGGCCTCGCCCAGATATGTGACAGAGGAAGGAATCTCCAGTTTCTCCAGATCACGGCATACCCAGAATGCGCTGTCATCGATGGTGTGCAGCGTTTCGGGAAGCGTGATATCGGTCAGTGTAGAGCAACAGGAAAATGCGCTGTCGCCTATGATCTCTACGTTTGCCGACATCCCCACCGATTGCAGATTATAGCAGCCAAAAAAAGCGGCTGTGTCGATCAGCGTGACCGTGTCGGGAATGTCCACGTGCTTCATGGTTTCGTCCTTTGCAAAAGCAAAGTCACCGAGCTCGGTTACGGGCAAGCCTTCAATGGTGTCAGGAATGGTGAGGCTCTCTTGCCCACCCGGGTAACCGACGATGCGGATGCCGCCGTCATCGGTCTTGACGTATTGGAAAAGCGGATCCTTGGGCTGCTCTTGCGTTTCCTCTCCGCGCAAGACGGCAAAGAAGGCATTCCAATCCACACCGCCGTCCGGGGAGACTGTGCCAAGCAGTGCGTTCCAGTCAACGATCTGCAGCTTTTCTGTGAGCGCCTTTGAAAACGTCTGATCTTGTGTGCCCAGAACTCTGTCGAGCGCCTGTACAAAATTGCCCTTGAATTCGGGGTGTACGGATTTGTAATTGTCAACCAAAGCGAATGCACCTGCAACAGGTGTGATCAATATGGCCAAGGCCAGCACAGCTGCGATCAGCATAATCTTGAAGCTGCGTCTGCGATGCACGGGGATGGGAGTATTTGCTTGTTGGAGCAGATCGTCGTCAATGCCGTTCATCAATTCTATCAATTTGAATTCTGTCATACGGTATAACCCTCCTTTATTAAATAATCGCGAAGCTTTTCGCGAGTGCGTGACAGGATTTTTTTTACGTTGGCGCGCGTTAATCCGTAACGTATGGCAATGTCCCGGATGCTGTCCATGTAATAGTAGCGGCGGATGAACAGATTGCGCTCGCGCTCAGGCAAGGATCGTAAAAAGATGTTCAGTAAATCATAGAATTCGCGCTCTTCGGTCTGTGAGCGGATGTCTGTGTCGGGACTGGCAAGGTCCTGCATTTCTTCCAGCGCCATCACCAGTTCACCGCCGCCGCGCTTTTCGCGGTGCAGCGTGCGGTACCTGTCCAAAGAGAGGTGACGCGTAATGCCGCCAAGATAGAGCTGCAGATAATCGGGACGCGCGGGGGGAATGGAATTCCACGCACGCAGCCACGTGTCATTGACGCATTCTTCTGCGTCCTGCATGTTGAGCAGGATGTTGAACGCAATGCTTGTGCAATAGCCGCCGTATTTGTTGGCAGTTTCCTTGATTGCTTGCTCGTTGCGTGCATAGTAAAGCGCAATGATGTCATGATCTTGCATATCGATCACTCCTTTCATGAAAATTTTGGTTCTCTACTCTATAAGGCGACAGATGAGGGTGTTTGGTGACAACATTTTATCATAATTATTGAAAATATGCAATTTTTCTCAAAAAAACCGTCCGCGGCATGCCGCGGACGGGTATGTGAGCTTGTGGGGGGAACAAGCGTCACGACTAATCGAGTGTGACGAACGCATCCGGGAAGTGCTTGTGGAATGCGCTGTCACCATTTTGGTTTTCGGGGTTGAGATTGTAAACATAGACACGGGAATCGGAGTAAGAGCTGTCGGTTGTTGAGATTGCCACAGCGATATAGCTGTGCAGGATGTCGTCATTAGTTTCCGCAGGAGAGTTCACAATGATCACGGGATACAGAGCGTCGCCCTGAGGATCCCTTTGGTCATGCGCCAGCCCTGCCACACCGATGATATCCTCGCTTGACGAATGCGTGACCTTGATCAACACGACCGAAAACTGCTCGAAATACGTGCTGTCAAACGTGATATCCGACTCGTAAAGGCTTGAAATTTTCTTGCCGATTGCCTGAAATTGCTTATATGAGTTGAGCACGAGCACGTCACCCTCAAAATAGGAGGTGCCGCTTGTACCCAGCATGACCTCTGCATAAAAGGGAACGGTTTCAAGGCCGCATTCTGTCACGTAGGGTTGGGTGGTCAGGGGCGAAAGCTGCGCCTTGAACACGTGCCAGAAATCGGAAAAGCCTTGCGCACCAAGGGAATAATAAACGTCGTAATACGGATAAAGGACGTCTTCCGGACGCCAGCTTGTGTACCAGAGATGCGTGGACTCGACGGTCGGTGCATCGCCAAGGAAGGTGACCTTTTGCAGATTCACACAATTCAAAAAGTATACGTCATACATGTCGGTCACCGTAGCGGGAATGGTAATCTCGGTGATTGCCGTGCCGTCAAAAGCACCGGCACCAACCGTCTGCAGGCCGTCGTTGAGCGTAATTTCCGAAAGACCCGTACATTCTGCAAAAGCCAGATCTCCGATTTCAATGACAGAGGAGGGGATTTCGATCTCCTTCAAATTTGGTGTATTACAAAATGCACCCGCGGGAATGGCGGTCACACCGTCCAAGATCTCAACGCTTTGTAAGCGAGAGCTGAAAAACGGCGTTTCGCCCCAGTTGGTCAGCGTCGGTCTGATGGTAATCTTTGTCAAGGCTGTATTTGCAAAAGCAAAGTCACCAATCGTGCGTAAAGCGTACGGCAGATTCATGCTGCTCAGATAATTGCAATCTGAAAATGCTTGATTGCCGATCTCACGCAAATTGATGGAGAGATCTACCGATACAAGAGAATTGCAGGCGTAGAATGCCTTGTCTTCAATTTTTGTCACGGTATCGGGCAGAGATACGTGTGTGATGCTTTGGTTTTCAGCAAACGCGCCTTCACCGATTACAGTGACCTTTGCTCCCGAGAGCGTTTCGGGGACCTCGATCACGGTTTGGTTGCTACCACTGACAAATGCAGTGATCTTCATAGTGCCGTCGTCCAGCTTGACCGATTTATAAACGTTGCCGTCAAGCGTTGGCTCATGCTCCTTGCCACGCAGCACGTCCCATACCGCACCCCAGTTCACGTTACCGTCCTTGCCGATTGCGTCACCGAGTGCGCCCCAATTCATGTTGCCGAACAGCTCGCCGATCAAGCCTGTGGGCTTGCCGTCATTCTGCTCTGTATCCGACACTTGGTCGGAATCGACGTCGGGATCCGGTGCACTGTAGCCAATGACCAATGCAAACGCACCGGCTATGGGCGTGATGAAAATCGCAAACGCCAGCACGGCCGCGATCAGCGCGATCTTAAAGCCGCGTTTTTTGCGAAAGGGGACGGGTTTATCTGCTGCGGCAATGATCTCGGGGTCAATGTCGCCCATCAGCTCGTAAAATTTTTGTTCGTTCATACGCATAACCATTCCTCGTCTAAATAAAGTTTCAGTTTCTTTCGGGTTCTGGAAAGGATCTTGAGTACGTTGTTTTGCGAAATACCGAAGCGCTTTGCAATGGTCGGCACGTCATCCGTAAAAAAGTAACGCCGCACGAAAATATTGCGGTCGCGTTCGGAAAGGGAATAGAGAAAGGCGTTGAGCAGCTCCACGAATTCCTGCTCACGAAAAGCATCCTCCACCGAATACTCCGAGGCCGTGATCTCGCTGATCTCGTCAAAGGCCACGGTCATCTCGCCAAAGCCGCGCTTTTCGCGATGCTCGGCTCTGTATTTGTCAAGGGCTAAGTTGCGCGTAATCTTGCCTACGTATGATTTGAGCAGCGTTGGCTTGGCTGGCGGAATGGAATTCCAGGTGCGCAGCCAGGTGTCGTTGACGCATTCCTCCGCATCCTGCAGATTTTGCAGAATATTTTGTGCGATGCTTTTGCAAAAACTGCCGTATTTGGCCTCTGTTTCGGTAATGGCACGCTCGTTGCGCGCAAAATACAGATCAACGATCTGTGAGTCCAGCATATGCCCGGGCCTCCTTTCTTTTTTGTCCTTCACCTATTATAACGACATCCGACGCGAATTCTGACATCATTTTAACATATTTTTTGAATATTTACAAGAAAAATACGGGAGGCGAAACGCCTCCCGCTAAAACAATATTTTATTCTGCAATGACCTTAACAAAGGTCTTCTTGCCCTTCTTGAACAGCTTACCTTCGGCAAAATCAGCCTTGGTGTAGGCGGTCTTGAAATCGGTGATCTTTTCACCGTCCACCGTCACGCCACCCTGCTGGATTGCGGTGCGCGCCTCGGACTTGGACTTGACAAGTCCTGCCTTGACCATGACAGAGCCGATGTCGATCTGACCCTCAACCATGCCACCGGTAAAGTCGGCATCGGTCAGGGTGTGTACGGGAGCATCTGCCGCGCCGCCTGCGGAGAACAGGGAACGCGCCTGCGCCTGTGCCTTTTCGGCTTCTTCTTCACCGTGAACCAGCTTGGTCAGCTCGTATGCAAGGATCTCCTTGGCGGTGTTGAGCTGTGCGCCCTCCCATGCGTCCATTGCGTCGATCTGCTCCAGAGGCAGGAAGGTCAGCATACGGATGCACTTGAGCACGTCTGCGTCATTTACGTTTCTCCAGTACTGGTAGAAGTCGTAGGGCGTGGTCTTCTTGGGATCCAGCCATACGGCACCCGAAGCGGTCTTACCCATCTTCTTACCCTCGGAGTTGAGAAGCAGGGTAATGGTCATGGCGTAAGCATCCTTGCCCAGCTTTCTGCGGATCAGCTCGGTACCGCCCAGCATATTCGACCACTGGTCGTCACCACCGAACTGCATGTTGCAGCCGTAGGTCTTGTACAGGTGGTAGAAGTCGTAGGACTGCATGATCATGTAGTTGAATTCGAGGAAGGAAAGTCCCTTTTCCATTCTCTGCTTGTAGCACTCTGCGCTGAGCATCTTGTTGACAGAGAAGCACGCGCCAACGTCACGCAGTACCTCCACGTAATTCAGCTGCAAAAGCCAATCCTTGTTGTTGACCAGGATTGCCTTGCCCTCGCCAAAATCAATAAAGCGGGACATCTGCTGCTTGAAGCACTCCACGTTGTGTGCAATGGTTTCTTCTGTCATCATCTGTCTCATGTCGGTTCTGCCCGAGGGGTCACCGACCATCGCGGTACCTCCACCGATCAGAACGACCGGCTTGTTGCCCGCCATCTGCAGTCTTTTCATCAGGCACAGTGCCATGAAGTGACCGACGTGCAACGAATCTGCCGTGGGGTCAAAGCCAATGTAAAAGGTCGCCTTGCCCGCGTTGATCATCTCTCTGATCTCTGCTTCGTCGGTGACCTGGGCGATCAATCCCCTGGCTTGCAATTCTTCGTAGATTTGCATGTTTTTGTTCTCCTTTGTGTATGAAAAAATAAAAAGTCCCCGACCTCGGCACGTACCGAAATCAAGGACGGGCGGGGACGCCGCCGTGTTACCACCTTGCTTTACCTCTTTTTTGCAAAAGAAGCCTCTGTCGGCTGCCTGTGAAATCACGCGCAGTCGCATTCCGATAACGGGGAATTGCCGCCGCAGCCTACGCAGGAGTTCCCATGGAAAAACCGTTCAGTGCGGAGCTCGGGGATGTATTTCACCGCTGCCATCCTCGCCCCTCTCATCAACCGGGTACTTTCTGTGAGTCGCATGCGGGTACTTTTTCCCGTCAAAGCCAATACATGTGACATTATATATCAAAATATCCGGATTGTCAAGTATTAATGGGAAAATCTTTTTTTTGATCTCGAGGATGACGAGCAAAAAATGCGAGGCGAAGAATCTTGGCAAAGGGATACTTGTTCAAGGATGACAGATTGGGATTATATTGTAAAGTCAGACCGGACCAAAGGAGGACGCACCCGTCCGCATTTCTTTACCAAATATTTCCCCCGAAAGCGGGCGCGTGCCGTTGACAAAATCCGTGCAATACTTTATAATAATATATACTGAATAATTATGGCTTTCTGCGGAAACCATGAACGTATAGATTTATCACAGGGGAGCTTGCCGTGGTCTTTTCATCATTGATCTTTTTGTTTGCATATTTAACGCTGACGCTGGCGATCTACTACGTTGTACCGAGAAAATGGCGCAACGTGGTGCTTTTTGTCGTCTCGCTTTTGTTCTACGGATGGGGTGAGCCTGTCTATATTGGCCTTATGCTGATCTCAATCACGGTGGCCTACGTGGGCGGCTTCTTTATTGAAAAATACCGTCACACATCACCGGGCAAGTGCAAGGCAGCCATGTTTATCTCGCTCTCTCTCAACCTGTCGTGTTTGCTGTTTTTCAAATACTTCAACTTCACCATGGAAACGCTCTCGCTCATTCCGTTCTTGCAGGGGATTGCAAAACCCATTGAGGGCTTGAAGCTTCCCGTGGGGATCTCATTCTACACTTTTCAGATCATGTCGTACACGATAGACCTGTACCGCCATGAAACCGAGGTGCAGAAAAACTATATCGCGTTCGGTACCTACGTGACGCTGTTTCCGCAGCTGATCGCGGGTCCCATCGTGCGCTACCGCGACGTGGACGACCAGCTGATGAGCCGTCGCGAGAATATGGCTGATATCGCAGCGGGTGTGCGCCGTTTTTGCGTGGGTCTTGCCAAAAAGGTACTGCTGGGTGACGCTGCAGCTGCTGCGTTTGCGTATTTTTCCGAGGCAGCGGGGCTTGAGCATACTGCGCTTGGCGCATGGATGACCGTGATCTGCTACACTTTGCACATTTACTACGACTTCTCCGGATACTCCGACATGGCGATAGGCCTTGGTAAAATGTTCGGATTCCATTTCGTGGAAAACTTCGATTATCCTTATATTTCAAAGAGTATTACCGAATTCTGGCGTCGCTGGCACATCACGCTTTCCACCTGGTTCCGCGAGTACGTTTATATCCCGCTTGGCGGCAACCGCAAGGGGAAAGCGCGCCAGTATCTCAACTTAGCGGCTGTTTGGCTGCTGACGGGACTTTGGCACGGTGCGTCATGGAATTTTGTGTTGTGGGGTGTGTATTTTTTGGTCATTCTGGTCATCGAAAAGGCGTTTTTGCTCAAGGCGCTCGACAAGATCCCGCGTGTGTTCTCGCATTTGTACGCGCTTTTGCTGATCGGCATCGGCTGGATCATTTTCGCGTTTCCCAATCTTTCCGAGGGCTGGGCAATCTTTACGGGGCTTTTCGGTGCGGGTACGGTCGGCTTTGCGTCTCCCGTGGTGCTTTACGAGGCGTTGCGTTATCTGCCGCTCTTGCTGATCTGCTTTGTAGGCGCCACACCGTTGCCCAAAAAGCTGTTTGAAAAAATCAAGGACAAGCCCGTGGTTATGTACGCCACTCCCGTGATCTGTGCGCTGATTTTGGTGCTTTGCACGGCGTATCTGGTGGATTCCACGTTCAGTCCTTTCCTGTATTATATTTTCTGAGAGGAGGCAGGCATGAAGCATCAAAAAATCACCAATATTCTGACCTTCGTTCTGTTTGTCGTTCCTCTTGCGTTGGGGCTTATATTCTTTATTGCATTACCCGATCAGGATTTTTCCGCTGAAGAGAATCGCTCTCTTCAAACGCTCCCCGAGCTGACCTGGGAATCGCTTTCCGAGGGTAAATTCGGCCAACAGATGAACAGCTATTTTGCCGATCAGTTCCCGGCGCGTGACGCCCTTGTGGGCATCAAAGGCTTCTTTGAGCTGGCTCTTGGAAAAGGGGAGAACAACGGTGTTGTGCTGGGACACGACGGCCAGCTGGCCGTGCGCTGGTTTGACGCGTATATCGACCGCTTGACGCGCGTCTACGACACCGATTTTTATGCAAAGGAGAGCATTGACGCGCAAACCAGCGCGGTCAATCAATTGCATGCAGATCTTGCCGCGCAAGGCATTGACCTGACCGTGATCATTCCGCCCCGTACCTTGGACGTGGTGGGTGCGCAGACACGCTATCCCATGCAGAGCGCGGACGCTTTGTGGAACGACATTGAATCGGGATTTGACGAGAGCGTGAGCTTCCTTGATCTGCGCGAAGCTATGAAAAGCGCGTATGAGAGCGGTGAGTACGTGTACTACCGCACCGACCACCATTGGACCACCAAGGGGGCGTACCTTGCCTATCAAAGCTTGATGAGCGAATGGGGCAGGGAGGACGAGATCATTCCAAAGAGCACCTTTACGGTCGAAACCGTGGAAGGGTTTTACGGCACCACCTGGTCACGCGCAGGCTTTAAGTTTGTCAAGCCCGAAACGGTAGAGCTGTGGCATTTTGAGGGCGAGGACGGCTATACCGTGACCGATCCCGAAACGGGCGTCAGCTTCAAGGGCTTTTACAACCGCGATTATCTTGAAAAGAAGGATAAATATTCTGCATTTCTGGACGGCACGCACGGCATTCTGATTGTGACCAAGGACACGGATGAGCCAAGAGAAACGCTGCTTGTACTCAAGGACTCCTTTTTCAACAGCATGGTGCCTTTTTTGGCACAGCACTACGATCTTGTCGTGGTCAACCTGTCCGTGGGCGGTGTGCAGCCCTTGCAGACCTATATTGACGAGTACGGTTGTGACGGTGTGCTGATCGTCTACAATGCCGAGAACATCATCGAGAACAACGCACTTGTGGGCATCAAGTACGCACCGTAAGCCAAAACCTCCAAGTCTGATTTCAGACTTGGAGGTTTGATTGTAAAAAGAAAACCACGCGATAGTCGCGTGGTTCAATAGAGGTTAACCGAAAAACAGACAAATGCTCTCGTGTCGTTGAGGTGCAACGAAACCCACAAAAAACATGAAACAAACACGCATCCGTTTGCAGTTCAGTAACCGTTTTATATTGTCCGATTGTAGGGACAGGCGTCCTCGACTGTCCGGCAAAAGCTATGAAAACAAGTTAATCTTACGGTAATCGACAAAATAGAGAAGCTCCTAATTGCACAAATGAAACCTACGCCAAAACGGACAGTCGAGGACGCCTGTCCCTTGTATAATAAAGTCATCCCCAAAATAGGGATAAAAATGGTATAATAGAGATAACATTGTGGATTGGTTTTGTCC
>JAFTLD010000018.1 GCA_017452945.1 Clostridia bacterium
CCTGACCGAGATGACCCCCGACGAGGTCATCCAGACCGTCCTGGATTCCGGTCTGCGCGGCCGCGGCGGCGGCGGATTCCCCACCGGTCTGAAGTGGAAGTTCGCTTCTGGCAACCGTGGCCAGGTCAAGAAGTACGTTGCATGTAACGCAGACGAGGGCGACCCCGGCGCATTCATGGACCGTTCTATCCTGGAGGGTGACCCCCATGCAGTCATCGAGGCTATGGCAATCGCTGCTTACGCAATCGGCGCTGACGAGGGCTACGTATACGTTCGTGCTGAGTACCCCATCGCAGTTAACCGTCTGCAGATCGCGATCGATCAGGCAAGAGAGTACGGTCTGCTGGGCGAAAACATTTTTGGCACAGGCTTTAACTTTGATATGAAGATCCGTCTTGGCGCAGGCGCATTCGTTTGCGGTGAGGAAACCGCTCTGATGACCTCTATCGAGGGCAACCGCGGTGAGCCCAGACCCCGTCCTCCTTTCCCGGCAGTCAAGGGTCTGTTCAACCAGCCTACCGTACTTAACAACGTTGAAACCTACGCAAACATTCCTCAGATCATTCTGAATGGCGTTGATTGGTTCACCAGCATGGGTACCGAGAAGTCCAAGGGTACCAAGGTATTCGCACTGGGCGGCAAGATCACCAACACAGGTCTTGTTGAGGTTCCCATGGGTACCACCCTGCGCGAGGTTATCGAGGAGATCGGTGGCGGCATCCCGAACGGCAAGAAGTTCAAGGCTGCTCAGACCGGTGGTCCTTCCGGTGGTTGTATCCCCGCGTCCCTGATCGACACTCCCATCGACTACGACAACCTGACTGCAATCGGCTGCATGATGGGTTCCGGTGGTCTGATCGTTATGGACGAGGACAACTGCATGGTTGACATCGCGAAGTTCTTCCTGGAATTCACGGTTGACGAATCCTGCGGTAAGTGCACTCCCTGCCGCGTAGGTACTCGCAGACTGCTTGAGATCCTTGATAAGATCATTTCCGGTAACGGTGAGCTTGAGGACCTGGATCGCATGGAAGAGCTGTGTGAGTACATCAAGTCCGCATCTCTGTGCGGTCTTGGCCAGACTGCTCCCAACCCCGTTATCGCAACCCTGAAGTTCTTCCGTGACGAATACATCACACACATCGTGGACAAGAAGTGCCCTGCAGGCGTCTGCAAGAGCCTGATGTCCTACGTCATTGATAAGGAAAAGTGCATTGGCTGCGGTAAGTGCCTCAAGAACTGCCCTGCAGATGCTATCACCAAGACCGACTACGTAGCTCCCGGCCACAAGCTGCCTTCGCTGACCATCGACGCTTCCAAGTGCGTCAAGTGCGGCGCTTGCGTATCCGGCTGTAAGTTCGGCGCAATCTATAAGGACTAAGAAAGGAGAATTGTGGATATGGAAACCAAAATGCTTAATATCAAGATTAACGGTCAGCCCTATACCGTACCTTACGGAACCACTGTTCTCGAAGCTGCCAAACTGGCAGGCATCGATATCCCCACCCTTTGCTACCTCAAGGACATCAACGAGATCGGTGCATGCCGTCTGTGCCTTGTCGAGGTCAAGGGCGCGCGCGGTCTTGTAACCGCTTGCGTATATCCCATCGAGCGCGAGGGTACTGAAATTGTGACCAACTCTCCCGCTATCATCAAGGCAAGAAAGATGAATCTTCAGCTGCTGCTGTCTAACCACAACAAGAAGTGCCTGTCCTGCGTACGCTCCACCAACTGCGAGCTGCAGAAGCTGTGTCAGGAATACGGTGTGGAAGAGGACTACTATGCAGGCGTGAAGACCGAGAGCCGCATCGACGACTCCTCTTGCGCGATCATCCGTGATAACAGCAAGTGCATTCTGTGCCGCCGTTGCTCCGCAATGTGCGAAAAGGTACAGGGCATTGGCGTGATCGGTGCAAATGACCGTGGCTTTGATACCCACATCGGCTGCACCTTTGATACTCCTCTTGCTACCACCTCCTGCATCAACTGCGGTCAGTGCATCAATGCATGCCCCGTAGGCGCTCTGTATGAGAAGGATTCCACCGATGAAGTATTCGAGGCTCTGGCCGACTCCTCCAAGCACGTTGTCGTGCAGACTGCTCCCGCAGTTCGTGCAGCAATTGCAGAAGAGTTTGGCAATCCCATCGGTACCAACGGTGAGGGCAAGATGGTTGCTGCTCTGCGCAGACTTGGCTTTGCAAACGTATTTGATACCGACTTTGCAGCAGACCTGACCATCATGGAAGAAGCTACCGAGTTCCTTGGCAGATACAAGAACGGCGGCGTTCTGCCCATGATCACCTCCTGCTCGCCCGGCTGGGTGAAGTACTGCGAGCACTATTATCCCGAGTTTACCGAAAACCTGTCCTCCTGCAAGTCTCCTCACCAGATGCTGGGTGCGATCACCAAGACCTACTATGCTGAGAAGATGGGCTGGGATCCCAAGGACATCGTGATGGTATCCATCATGCCTTGTACCGCTAAGAAGTTCGAGATCGGCAGAGCTGACGAGAACGCAGCAGGTGTTCCGGACGTGGATATCTCCCTGACCACTCGCGAGCTGGCTCGTATGATCCGCCGCGCAGGCATTAACTTCAACGAGCTTCCCGAGGAGCAGTTTGATGCACCTCTGGGCATCTCCACCGGTGCAGGCGTTATCTTCGGTGCAACCGGCGGCGTTATGGAAGCTGCGCTGAGAACTGCAGTATTTGCTCTGACAGGCTCCAACCCCGAGAAGCTGGACTTCCACGAAGTTCGCGGCACCCAGGGCTGGAAGGAAGCAAGCTACACCATCGGTGATATCACCCTGAACGTAGCAGTTGCATCCGGCACCAAGAACGCAGCTGCTCTGCTTGACGCTGTCAAGAGCGGCGAGAAGAAGTACGACTTCATCGAGATCATGGGTTGCCCCGGCGGTTGTGTAACCGGTGGCGGTCAGCCTCACGTAGAAGCAAAGGTACTCAACTGGACCGACGTTAAGGCTCTGCGTGCAAGCGTACTGTACAACCTGGACGCTTCCATGCCTCTGCGTCTGTCGCACGAGAACCCCGCAATCAAGGAACTGTACGACACCTTCCTTGGCGAGCCCAACAGCCACAAGGCTCACGAGCTGCTTCACACCACTTACGTGAAGAGAGGTCTGTAATTTACAGATAATCTAATAAAAGCCACCCGCGACACAGCGTCGCGGGTGGCTTTTATGCAACCGTCCCCTCACGGTTGCCACGGATGAAAGTTTTTGCGTCGCTTTTTTCAAAAAATCGACTGGGGTTCGGGGCAACGCCCCGTGTATCGCCGTTTGATTTCGCGGAGCGAAATAATGGTTCTTTTTCTTGCGGCTATATAGCCAAGAAAAAGAACGGAGAAAAATTTCTCAATGTTCCACTCACTTCAAATTCGAGTCAAGTTCAAAAAACTCGTTATTGTTTTTGCGGTATTGATATGCTATAATAAAATCACCGAGCCGGAACGGAATAAATGTATAAAGGAAATACCATTATGAAATCTATCGGAGATAGAATTAAAGAATACAGACTAAAAAACCGCATGACGCAAGAGCAGCTTGCAGCGTGCCTGAATGTCACCTACCAAACAGTCTCAAAATGGGAGACCGGTGTATCCAGCCCGGATTTGTCATTGATCGTTCCTATCACGAAAATCTTTCATATTTCCGCTGACGAATTGTTGGGTATCAACGACGTTGAATCCGATAAGAGATATGATGAACTCCAAAAGGCTTACGATCACACTTATAAAACAGAAGATTTCGCAGAACGTCAGAGAATATGTGAGGTTGCAGTATCAGAATATCCCGGAGATATGAGGTGGTTGATCAATCTTGCTTGGGTAGTGTCTAACCGTTCCTTTGAATATGGATATCATGACCGGTATGTTGCAGAGCAGGAGAAAGCAATCAAGCTGTTCGATGCTGTCATAAAAAACTGCAAGGATGATCTTATCAGGGGCGAAGCCATTCAAGGCATCACACAGTTACTCGGTTGGAGAGGCCGCAAGGATGAGGCAAGAAAATATGCGGAAATGCTTCCCGAGCGAACAATGATCTCGCGCGATGCGGTTTTAGAAGACGTTTTGGAAGGTGATGAGTTGATTCTGTTTAAGCAAAAGCGAATCAAGGATCACATTCATGGTGTTCTTTATGATTTGTCGCTGATGCCGGAAGTATATACTGATCTGATTCGTAATATCATCAACATATTGATTCCGGACGGAAATTATATTGAGTATAATCATAACTTGTACTATGCAGTAAGAAGGCAGATCACCTACATTCTAAAACACGAGCCAAATGCTTCGGAAGATCGTATTTGTAATTTACTGACTGAATTGAAATCCTATGCAAAGGCGTATGATGAGATTGTTTTCAAAAAGCCGGGAATTTACAAATATACTGTACCGTGGTTCGATCATATTGAAGAAGATACACGTGAGTGGTTTGGCAATGAAGGTGAAACGATGATGCAGGATTTCTATAGATATCTTGAAGAGGCCCAGTTTGATTATCTGCGCAATCACCAAACATTCCTTAATTTGAAATGAACTAATTGAGTTAAGCAAGAGCCTGTTTGCATGCATTCAGGTTCCTGCTTTTTTCATGACGTGAAAGAGCGTCCGCATGATGAATCTCACCCACCGCAACCGCGTCAGTCAATCGCTCCAAGTATTCGCGATTTACTTCCGCTGCGGTCCCCCCTCTCCAGCGGAGAGGGCTTGTTATAGCAGCCTTTTACAGATAACCGAGCAAGACGGATGCGCGCAACAGAGCCCTCTCCGCTGGAGAGGGGGGGACCGCAGCGGAGCAAGTTTTGGCGAGGTACGAGCCAAAACGAGAGAAGCGATTGTGGTGGGTGAGATGCATCCGAGGGACGCTCTTTCACCAAAATCTGCATACGAATAAGCCACCACAATAACGTGGTGGCAAATTTCATTCATAGATCATTTTACAAACGATTCGGAAATGGCTATATTTCTTATCTGAAAATCAGTGCCAGAATCAACAGGTGCAGGGGATAGAATGCATAAAATCCGTATTTGAGCACGGCTGCCCATACTTTACTCTTGGGCTTTGGCCCGGGCTGTCCGTTGTAAAACACCATGGGAATAAACGCAACAGCCGCAAAAATGCCGCGTTGATATACAGGCTCGTCCCACGCGCCCGTGGTCAGCTGATAGCGGAAGGCAAACAGCATCGCAATCGGACACCATGCCCATTTGAAATCTGCGGTCAGATATAAGAGTAAAATCAGCAGAACGCCCATCCAGCCGTAATCCACGCCTGCAAGATCCGCTGCGTATACAACGGCGACGCTTGCGACACAAAGCAGCAAAGCCCATAGCCACCATGCCTTGCCTTTCTTTTGCGCTACGCGCTTGCCAATCTCCAAAAGCCACATGGCACCAAGACCCGCAGAGAGCGTAAACAGAATATTCAAACCGTCAAGGCTCCACCAAACTCCGTCAAAGCAATAGGTGTAGAAGGGCTGAGTAATGATCGCGAATATCAAAAGTCGAGATAAATACCGCCATCTGCTGTGCGTATGTATAAAGCCCTGCGCCAGCATAAAGGCATACAGAGGGAAGGACACTCTGCCGATCATGCGCCAGATCTCCCATCCCGGGAACATCCCCACCGCAGCTATATGGTCGATCAGCATGGTCACCATGGCAATGATCTTGATCCAAAATATATTCAAACTACACACCTCCGCTTTTGTTGTATGTATTATAACACAAAAAGAAAAATTCTGTTCGTTTTTTGAAAAAAATATTGCAATGATACGACAAATGTGGTAAAATGAGAGTAAATAGAATTTACCTTAAGGAGGCGACCATGAACATCGGTGAGAAGATCAAGAATCTTCGGATGTCCAAAATGATCACCCAACAGGAATTGGCGGGGGATTTTATTACGCGCAATATGCTTTCTCGTATTGAGCATGGCGCAGCGTTGCCCAGCATTCCTACTGTAATGTATCTTGCCGGCCGATTGAACGTGCCTGCCGGCTTTTTGTTGGCGGAGGAAGAGAACGAATTTCTGTATCAGAAGATCCGTCATATGCCCAATATTCGTAAGGCCTATAAAATGGGCGACTGGCGTATCTGCCGCCACCTTTGCGAATCAGCACTTTCCGAATCGGATGACGAGATCGCGCTGCTCATGGCAGGGTGTGCGCTGGAGATCGCCAAGGAGGAATTTTTTGCGGGGCATTTACATAACGCCTGTCATTGGCTGGATACCGCTTTGCGCGATGCTCGGCAAACGGGGTATTATACCGAGCATATCACCGCTCCTGCCATTGTGTATTTTCGTTATATGCGTCATATATCACCTTCACTCAGTTCCTTCGAGGCGGAGAATCTTTTGCCGGGTGAGCGTGATTTTTCTGCATGGCAAGAGCCATTTTGCCGCTATATTTTGATCATGGAGCATCAGGGAAGACCGGATGCCTTGCATCATTTTGATGAATCCTCGCCATTGGAGCGACAGCTTGCCTTACACGTTGAGGCCAGCATATTGCAGGCATCAAAGGATTATGCCGGTGCGTACCGCGTGCTGCAGCAGATCATGGCGGACGAGCAGCCGCCTGTCCCCGTGCTTTTGTATCAGGTGTTGCACGATATGGAAAGCTGCTGCCGCTCTTTAGATGATTATAAAGGCGCATACGATCATGCGCTGCACAAGCTTTCGGTGCATGAAAAGCTGCTTGCGGAGAGCACGGTATGAAGCGTATTGCGATTGTGTTACTGGTGCTTTGGTTGGTGCTTGTCGGCTGCGGTGAGCAGAGAATAAGGGTGGAGAACGGAGAAACGCTTGACCGCGATGAGCAGGAATCCTTGTATGACCAACGTGCAGAGCAGCAAAGTGAGCCCGATATCAGCGGCAAGGGCGTGGTATATTGGACGCAAAGCGGTACGAAATACCACAAAGATCCTACATGCAGCTTTTTGAAAAACGCGAAGGAGCTGCTTTCGGGGACAATTGCCCAAGCGGCCAATCACGGTGCGGACAGCCCCTGTTCGCGCTGTTCAGGAGGATGAATATGAGTGAGAGATATATCAGGATCAGAACGGCAACGCTGTCTGATGTCGATGCTATCATGCCCGTTTTTTTCCAAGCGCGTGCAGCCATAGCCGCCTTGGGGATCGATCAATGGCAGGACGGTTATCCAACCGAAGGGCATATCGCAGAGGATATAGAAAAAGGGTATGGCTACGTGCTTTGCGTCGAGGGTGTCGTACAAGGATATTTTGCGTTACTGTTCGATCCCGAGCCTACTTATGAAAAAATATTTGACGGTGCGTGGATGACGGAAGGCCCATATGTGACCGTGCATCGCGTGGCCATGTCGGATGCACTTCGCGGAAAGGGCGGTGCGGCCGAGGCAATACAATTTGTGGTGTCCCACGCCTTGCGTGCAGGAGTTGGTGCTGTACGAATCGAT
Organism: Clostridia bacterium; assembly: GCA_017452945.1. The sequence continues at coordinate 7,461 of JAFTLD010000018.1, forward strand.
ACGCATCATGGCAATCTGCGCATGCGAAAATTCCTTGAAAAGCAAGGCTTTGCGGCCTGCGGCGCCATCTATTTGCAAAGCGGTGCTGCGCGGGTGGCATATGAGCGCGATCTGCGCCCGATTTTGCAAATGGCTCCCACCGTGCTTTACGAGGACAGAAGCATTGTGATTTGCGAAAAGCCCGTTGGGCAGCCCAGCCAGCCCGATCCCGTACATGCAGATGGGTCAGATTTGTACAGTTGTCTGCAGAATTGGAGAAGTGCATGCGGGTATTCGGGGCAAATCTTTTTGGTACACAGGCTGGATACCGCCACCGGTGGCGCCATTCTGTTTGCAAAGGATCGCGACAGTGCAGCAAGACTTGGCGGTATGGTGGTGGGCAAGCAGATCCACAAGCAATATTTGGCTGTGGTACACGGTGTACCGAATCCTGCCGAGGGGCGCATGGATGACTACTTATATCATGATAAGGCGAAAAACAAGGCCTTTGTCGTAGATTCTGCGCGCAAGGGCGTCAAATTGGCAAGCCTGCGCTACAGAATGCTTGCGCAAAACGGGGATTGCAGTCTGGTAGAGGTCACGCTGGAAACAGGGCGCACGCATCAGATTCGTGCGCAGTTTTCGCACGCGGGGCATCCGCTTTTGGGCGACGGTAAATACGGCAGCCGCGAGAAAGGATGTACCACCGCCTTGTGGGCAACGCATCTTGAGGTCGTACATCCCGTCAACAAGCGTATAGTCGGAGCAGAAAGCAAACCGCCCAAGGTGTATCCTTGGAATTTGTTTGATATATAAAGGAGGCAGAATATGGCATTTCCGAAGGATTTTTTATGGGGTACTGCAACCAGTGCGGGACAGATCGAGGGCGGTGCGTACGCGGATGGCAGAACGCCAAGTATTTGGGATACCATGGCAAAAAACCCGGGTAAGATCTTTGGCGGACATACTCCGGAGATTGCATGTGACAGCTATCATCAATTTGACCGTGACTTGAAGAATCTCTGTGACCTCGGTGTCAATTCCTATCGCTTGTCCGTTTCCTGGTCGCGCGTTATGCCAAACGGTACGGGGCAGATCAATCAAGCCGGCATAGACTATTACAGACGCGTCTTTGAGCAGCTGTTGAAGAGTGGCATTGCACCTTGCGTAACTCTGTATCATTGGGATCTGCCGCAGGTGCTGGAGGACAAGGGCGGTTGGGTCAACCGTGATTCGATCGAGTGGTTTGGCGAGTATGCCGACAAAATGTTCGTAGCCTATGGGGATATCGTGCCCATGTGGGCAACGATCAATGAACCTATCGCTACTTACGTGGGTTATGCGCTGGGCGGCTTTGCGCCCGGATATACCAACGAGGTCTGGGGCAACCAGGCGCGTCACAACATCCTTGTCGCACACGGCAAGGGCGTGCAGGCGTTTCGCGCGCACAATCTGCCTGACAGCAAGATCGGTGCGGTGATTGATATCTGGAAACGACATGCGCTGACCGATTCGCCCGAGGACATTGCGCTGATGATCGATCAGGACGAGCGCAACTGGAAATTCTATTGCGATCCTCTTTATGCAGGACGTTACAGCGATTATATCTTGGAGCATCTGGAGCGCGAGGGGACACTGATGCAGATCGCATCGGACGACTATGAGATCATGAGTCAAAAGACCGATTATTTCGGCTTGAACGTATACAACCGCGTTCCCGTGACGCATAATCAAAAGGTGCAGGCTGATTTTTCACAGGGCGGCAATTTCCTCAACAACCGCACTGAATACTATCCCAAGGCAGTGTACGATGCCATTGTCATGCTGAAGGATACGTACAAGCTGGATATTCCGTTCTACGTCACAGAAAACGGTACTTATTTTGAGGGCGACGAGCCCGTGGGTGCGGACGGCATGATACATGACGACGACCGCATCCGCTACGTGCAGGGCTTCCTTTCCTATATCGAAAAGGCGATTGAGGAGGGCTATGACGTGCGAGGCTACTATCTGTGGAGTCTGATGGACAACTTTGAATGGAGCGCGGGCTACAATTTTAAGTTCGGCATCATGAGCTGTGACCGAGAGGGACGGACCGCATGGAAAAAGAGCGCACATTTTTATCGGGATTTTATCGCAAATCATAAATAAAATGTGAATTATTTCTAAAATATTCAAGAAACTTGAAACTTTTTGTCATTTTTGGCGTCTATAATAGTATGAGGTACTTTTGCAGCTTCGGAGGTGAACACGTTGAAGATCTACGTAAGGAAAATTTGGGCATCTATATGCGCAATATGGATAAGCATGGCAGGAACGCTGACGGCCTTTGCGACCGAACAGGGGACAGATGCTGCAGATGTGGGCTCCGGGTTCATGGTGACTATGGATATATTGCAAAAGGTGTGCCTGGTAATCGTTGTCATCGTGGTGATCATAGCGGTTGGCTTTTATGCTGCGAAAATGATTCTTAAGAAATTGTCTGTGCCACCGGAAGAGAAGAAGGATAATGCTGAGCTAAACGACCAATCATCACAACAAAAGTAGCTGAATCAAACTGATTTTTCAGCCGTTCTCTTTATACAAAACAAAAAACCAAGGTCAACTCCAACGGTTGATCTTGGCTTTTTATTTTAATCTGCGCCATGGCGCAATATGATGGATTTGATAAGACTCGCTTAAAAAAGATCACTCAGCGGTGCTGAAAGTGTTGGCGTATGCTCCAACTCTTCGGATACCAGAAACAGTGCTGAATGCTGCGGGATCCGCATGGGCAGATAGGTGTAGATCTGTCCATGGTAAGTGGCATGCTTGACGCGACGCGCACGGCTGACCGTTCCTGTCTGTGGGTTGTAGATCACGGGCTTAAAGGCACCACGCAGGTAGACCACGTTGTCGTAGATCTGATCGGTGGTATTGTAGATCATATGCGTGTGTTGGGTACCGTTGACCTTATGTAAATGCCCCATCATGCCCACGCGGTGTACGCCCTCGGGGGTATCGACGTGTCGGTATTCGGGCAAGGGCAGATTGAATACGCCTCCGTTTTCCAAACGCTTCATGCCGGGCATGATGACGTCGTAAGGGAGTCTGAGCTCGTATATCAAACGCATGATCTCGTCGCTGGCGGTCATGAACGTGCCGTCCGCAGCTGTAGCCGAGGGATAGAGTAGGTAGGCGCGGCCACCCTTTTCGTTGGAGTTGAAGCCGCGGTTGGCGATCACACTCTTATCGCAGGCGCGTTCACCGAAGATATGCTTGACCAGTCTGCGAATCTCGACGTCGTAATCGGTGACGTATTCTTCACCGTAATGGTCAAGCAGGTCCTTTTCAAATTCGGGCAAAAACTCAAAGGCCATGTCCGGCAGCGTGCCTGTCGCGATGACAATACCTCCATTGTCGTAAAACTCCGCAATGGTGCGCAGATTGTCAAGGCGGATCATGGAGGTGGCGGGAATAATCAAAACACGGAAACCGTTGTTTCCCTTGACGTTCTCAAAAAACAACTGGTCAGAGCGAACCTGACAATGCTTTTGCAGTGTATCCGGGTGCAGCATGGTCAGATTGATTCCGGCATAATGCGCAAGGCTGTTGGCAAGCGTCATGTAATCGCAGGTAAAGGGCGTGATGGGGTATTCGTAATCGGGGGCAGGCTGTTCGTACATCAAGGGCTTTGTGTGCAGCGCATAAATGGGGTAGAGCATGGCGATATCACAAACCGAAAAGCCGTTGGACAGCAGATAAAGACTGCGGTGCACGGGTTCAGTGAACTGTCGGCTCATTTTCATGACCGTAGGATGCATGATCAGCGTGTTGGCACCGTTTCCGAGTACGGTGATGGTTTCCTTGAGCGCCATCTCCTCGGTATAGGCATCCGAAAGGCGCGCAAACAGCTCGCAGATCACGCGCTGCTGAGAGCTGTCGGCAGCCGCAGATGCGGCAAGCGAGAGTGAGTTGAGGCCGTAAAGATATGCGTGATCCATTCGGCCTGCTGCACAGTACTGCTGGTTGGCAAGCGCGTCACCCGTGATCCAGGAGCATGCAGGCGCTTTGGGCTCGGCTTGAATGATGATGGCCTCCAGATGCTGCGCCATGGCGAAATCACGCAGGGCACGTGCAATACCTGCCTTGAGCAGCTCAGCACGGCATTGCATAAACAAGGCACGGATATGCTCGGTGCCACCGCCCAGATTATGAAACAGCACAGGATAATAGGGCGAGGGATCAAAACCGAACCGTTCTTTGAAGATCTCGTTGAAATCCTGCGTCCAGTTGCGTCGGTTGGGGGAGTCAAAGCAGAGATTGTGGTAGTATATCGCGCCAATAGCCGCATTCTGCACACCACCGCACAGCACGTACAGGCGGTCAAGGTAGGAGATGAATGCAGTGCGCGAAAGGCGATTGTGCGTGGAGTGTTGTGTTCCGTCCAATTCGGTATCGGTGCATACGTACTGCTCAATTACCCAGTTTCCATCGGGTACGTCAAACTCCAGCACACCGTTTTGCACGTAGGGGCGCAGATCGATGATTCGGGTGTATTCCTCGTCCAATGCGATCAGCGAAAGCGTGGGCTTATCGCAAAGTGTCAGGCAAAAGTGCTGGCGTTGCTCGGCATAGTAAACAAAGCGGGAGAGCACCTTGGTGCGATCGTCCGGATCGCAAAGCGCGCGCTCGATGGGCCTTTGCGGATGCAGCGCGATCTTCATGCCGGTTTCAAGCGCTGCTTGGCTGAGCGTTGCGAACCAGGCGGCATAACGCTGTGCGAAATCATCGGTATAAACGTAATCGGTGGGCAGCGAAGGGATCACCAAGCAAAAACCACGGCGTGCAAGGCGCGAAAACAGCTTATGTGCAGCATCGGGTGTGATGTCCATGGCCGCATGAATGTGAGCATATAATGCCTTGGTACGATATTTATACATAAAAGCCATTTTTGTGGCCTTGAATTCCTTATGTTTACGCATGCTTTTCCTCCGATCCCAAAATTCATATACATTATACCATATCCTTTGACATTTGTTAAGTCTTGACAGCAAAAAAGATGAAATATTTTGCTTATGCGTTGCAAAAGAAGAAAAAATATGCTACAATAAGAAAAAATAATGAAAGGACAGGGAAGCATGAAAAGAGTTTTAATCACAGGCGGCTCGGGCGGTATTGGCGCGGGCATCGTGCGTGCTTTCTGTAAAAATGGCGACACGGTTGTCTTTACCTATCATCACAATCTCAAAGCAGCCCAAGTGCTGGCTGAGGAAACGGGTGCGACAGCCCTTTGCGCTGACCTGGGCGACAGCGAAAGCGTGCGCTTTATCGTGGAATCTGCAAAGGACATCATGGGCGGCATTGACGTGCTGGTGCATGCGGCGGGCATTGCCCAAATCAAGCTGTTCGACCTGATCACGGATGAGGATTGGAGCGCGCTGCTCTCTGCCAATCTTTCTTCGGCCTTTTACGTTTGCCGCGAGATCAGCCGCATCATGCTTGGCGCGCATACGGGCAGGATCGTGTTGATCGGTTCGATGTGGGGCAAGGTCGGAGCGTCCTGTGAGGTGGCGTACAGCGCAACCAAGGCCGGTGTGCGTGGCATGACCATGGCGCTTTCCAAGGAACTTGGCCCCTCGGGTATCACGGTCAATTGCATTGAGCCCGGGGTTATCGATACTCCTATGAATGCTTGCTTTGATACGGATACACGCAAAGCATTGGCAGAGGATACGCCCATGGGACGCATTGGCACGCCCGAGGATGTGGCGGCCTTGGCCGTATTTCTTGCCTCGGATGCTGCGTCGTTTATCACGGGGCAGTGTATCGGCGTGGACGGCGGATTTGCGATCTGACAAAGTCGGATCGCAAAATGCAGAATGAAGAAATCGGATAGAGAAAAAAGCACGGAAACCTTTGTGATACGGTTGCCAAGGGTGAAAAGTTTCGGTCAAGCCTTTACAGAAAGGCTTGGTGGCGTGTGAAAGCCACTGATTGTTTTAGCGTGAGTGACGCCACCTGATGCTGAATTTCTGCGAAATTCAGCATCCAAAAGGTAACCGGCAGAGCCCCGTATCACGCCGTTTTTGGTTCTTTTTGCGGCAAAGCAATACCTTATAGCTGTTCATTATGCTTACAATGACAGCGCTGATCGGTATTGCCCTTGGCGCGTTTGGCGTGATCAAGAACATTACCTATAAAGCAAAGTGAATAGCTTGGCAGGAGTCTGTTACGTGCAAACAGGCTCCTGCTTTTTTTACGGATTAACAAAACTTAAACATTTATGAAAAAAAACAAAAATACCGGAGTCGTATAATGATGCCATCATGATACAGATTTGTGTGAAAGGATTATATTTATGGCGAATTTTTTGAAGAAGGCATTCTCGGATATGAAGAAGAGTGCCAAGGAGCAGCACGAGGTAGATAAGGCAGAATTCAGAGCAGTTAAGGCAGAGTCCAAGGCCAACTTTGAGGAAAACAGAGGTAAAAACACCTTTAAGAAGGCCAAGGCGGATGCCAAGAAGAGCTGGGATGACGCGCACATGACGCCCGCGCAGAGAGCAGAGAGAACGACCAAGGAGCGCGAAGAGAGAATAGCGGCTGCCAAGCAGAGAACCGAGGCGGCTAATGCACGCTACAACGCGGCAAAGGTCAACAAGAAATAATGACACGAAAAGCGAGGCGGCAGTCTCGCTGTTTCGGCTTTTATTACAGATGAAGGAGAGGGCAGAATGAACGCCATTGAAATCAGAAATTTATCAAAAAGCTTTCGCGGTATGTATGCGGTCGATCATTTGAATATGACCGTGCCGCAGGGTGCGATCTACGGTTTTATCGGGGAAAATGGCTCAGGTAAATCCACCACCGAAAAGCTGATCTGCGGTCATCTTGTTGCAGATGAAGGGGAGATCAAGCTGTTTGGCAAAGCTCATGACCATCCCGGTGTACGCGTGCGTGTTGGCGCATTGATTGAAAACGCAGGCTGTTTTCCGGGCTCAAGCGTATATCAGAATCTTATGATGCAAGCAATTAACCTGGGACTTGAGGACCGTCACGGTGAGATCGAGCGCGTGCTTAAGATCGTCCGCATGGAGGAGCATGCGGCACTCAAATTCAAAAAGTGCTCGCTTGGTATGAAGCAGCGCATCGGCATTGCCATGGCACTTTTGGGTGATCCCGCATTGCTGATTCTGGACGAGCCGATCAACGGTCTTGACACCGACGGTATGCGTATGATGCGCGAGATTTTGGTAGACATCACCAAGAATTACGGCTGCACCGTATTGATCTCGTCTCACATATTGGGTGAGCTTGAAAAGATTGCCACTCATTACGGTATCATCCGTCAAGGGCGTATGATTATGGAGCTTTCCGCAAAGGAAATGGACAGCCGCGCACAGGTGTTTATTTCGCTCAAAACCAAGGACATGCAGGGTGCATTGGCAGCACTGCGTGAAAAATATGCGGACGTACGCTTGGAGGAGGGCTATATCCGTATCTATGACGTGGACGACACCGCCTCCGTTGTGGCATATCTGCTGGAGCGCGGACAGGTTGTGTCCGAGATTAAAAAGAATAAGATCGGTCTGGAAGAATATTACGTTGAGCTGATGAGCGCAAAGGAGGGAGAAACGGTATGACACAGGAAATTAAATTTGAATCTCCGAGCTTTGCGAAGCGCATCAAGGGCATGCTGGGCGTGGACTTTTACCGCCTGTTTACCACACCCTTGTTTTACATTTTCTTAGTCATCGCGGCCATCATTCCCGCCATGGTTTCTGCCATGACCATGATGCCCGACCAGAGCGGTCAGACCATGGAGCCGCTTTATTCAAACGTGTGGCAGATCGTTGCCGCAACCGAATCCTTGTACGTTATCCGTACCATCGCGGATTATGCCAATATGAACATGGTGTTTATCTTCGGCGGTATTATGGTATCTATCTTTATCGGTCACGACTATAAGTCGGGATACGTTAAGCAGCTGTTTACCACGCATGCCAAAAAGCAGGATTACATGATTTCCAAAACGCTGGTGTGTGCATTCGCCATGGCGTGCATGTGCATTACCTATCTGATCGGTGGCACGGTCGGCGGTCTGCTTGTCGGTTACGACACAAGCGTGAACGTAATGTCCTTGATCATAGCCATTCTCGGAAAAATGGTCATGAGCCTTGGTTGGGCAAGCCTTTATACCTTTTTGAACGTGATCTTCAGAAAGTATTTCGGCATCTCGATCCTGTCGTCCTTCTTCTTTGGCACGGGCATTCTGATCATCGGTGCTGCCGCTATTGTTGAGCAATTGCATCTGCCTGCAGCATTCCTGAATATTTTCCTGTACGGCTCGTCTGTCAACGCGTGCCTTGACAGCAATATTCCGACGCTGATCATTTGCGTGGCAGTATCCTGCGCCTGGACGGTGTTCTACAATTTCCTTGGCACAAAGCTGCTGTCCAAGAGTGACGTTTATTAAGTAGGAGGTAAGTCATGAACGCAATAGAAATCAAAGGCTTATCCAAAAATTTCGGTCAGAAGCAGGCTGTTTGCGGCTTGGAAATGACCGTACCCGCAGGCGCGATCTACGGCTTTATCGGGGAAAACGGCTCGGGAAAATCCACAACCGAAAAAATGATCTGCGGTCTGATCCCCAAGAGCTCCGGCTCGATCAAGCTGTACGGCCGCGACAACACCAATCCCGACGTGCGTGCCAAAATGGGTGTGCTGATCGAATCCCCCGGTTGCTTCCCGGGACTGAGCGTCTGGAACAATATGATGATCCAGGCTGCAAATCTTGGCATCAAGGAGCCCGAAAAGGAGATCGTCAAGGTGCTCAAGCTTGTCAGAATGGAAGGCGCGGCAGGGAATAAGTATAAGAATTGCTCGCTTGGTATGAAGCAGCGTATCGGCATTGCTATGGCGCTTTTGGGCGATCCCGTGCTGCTGGTGCTGGACGAGCCGCTCAACGGCCTTGATGCTGACGGCATGCGCATTATGCGCGAGGTATTCCTTGACATCGTCAAAGATGGCAACCGCACCATTGTGGTGTCCTCGCATCTGCTTGGTGAGTTGCAAAAGGTGGCTACGCATTACGGCATCATCCGTCACGGCAAAATGATCGTGGAAATGACCGCTGAGGAGCTGGATGCAAGCTGCCGCACCTACGTAGCACTCAAAGCAGAGGAGATGAACCGTACCAAAACGCTGCTTGGCTGCAAGTATTCCCGTGTGGAAGAGGACGAGGCGGGCTTTATCCGCGTATACGACATGACCACACCTGAAGAGGTTGTGACCTATCTGTACGAGAACGGAATCTGCGTGACCGAGATTATGACCGACAAGATTGGTCTTGAGGAATATTACATTGATTTGATGAAGGGAGGCAAGTGAGGTGGAAAACGCAATCAAATTTGAAAAAAGCAAGTTTGCGCAAAGACTCAAAACCATGCTGCGGACAGATTTTCTGCGCATGTTCAAGTCGCGCACCTTCTATATCATTCTTGCCACCGCCTTGCTTGTTCCCGTGGTCATGACGGTCATGCTGGTCATGATGGACGGGCAGGTCAGCACCGATCCGCAGACCGGTAAGGAAACGGTCATGGAAGGCCCCGAATACGTTTGGGAGTCCTTTGGCACCGTGCCTGTGACCGATCCCACGCCTGCGCCCGAGCAGACCGAGCAGGACGCAGCGGCTGCCATGGGCGGTGAGATGGACGTGCTTGCCATGTGCAATATCAATCTGGTCTTTATGGGCGTTTCGGTGTTCATCTGCCTGTTTATTTCGGATGATTTCCGCAGCGGATATGCCAAAAATCTGTTCACAGTGCGCGCGAAGAAAGGGGATTACGTCATCTCCAAAACGCTTGCGGGCTTTGTGTGCGGTACGCTGATGCTGATCCTTTATTCGGTGGGCGCATTGGTCAGCGGCCTTATCATGGGACTCAAGTTTGACCTTGTTGGGGGCTTGACCGTGGGCAACATTGTGTTCTGCATCCTTGCCAAGATCTTTTTGATGCTTGTGTTCGTTGCCATCTTCACAGCCCTTGCGGTACTGGCAAAGCAAAGAAGCTGGCTATCTATTTGCCTTTCTTTGGGCGGTGGCATGATTCTGTTTATGATGATTCCCATGATCACGCCCCTGACGGCAAGCGTGATGCACGTAGGCCTTTGCCTGATCGGCGGTGTACTTGCTGCAGTTGTGCTGGGGCTTTTCAGTAATTTGATCTTGAAAAAGACGAGTTTGGTTTGAAATACTTTTATAAATAGAGAAGGCTTGCTGCCGTGGCAGCAAGCCTTTTAATTTGTTTTGTCATTGATTCGAGCTTCGATTTCTTTTACCAAATCGCTGGGTTTCATATCTAAAGCATTGCTGATTTTGAAAAGAGTTTCAAGTGTGGGCTTGCGTTCACCTCGCTCGATTGCACTCAAATGTGTTCTTCCAATGTCAGCTAAACCGCTTAACACCTCTTGAGAAACCTTTTTGGATTTGCGACAGTGCGCTATGGCCTTTCCGACTGCTTTGGAATCCAAATAAAACTGCTTCAACTACATCACCCCATGTCATTATACCGATAAATAACTCTAAAAATGAACACAATGTTGACAAAAGACAACATATGTGTTATAATTTATGTAAACTTTTGGAAAGGCGCGGTGTACAAATGAAACACGATGAATGGGATGAGTTGGAGAAAATAGACTTGAATCTGTTTACCGATATATGGTTGGTGCTTTTCCCGTTTATCGGTATTGGATACTATATATTTTTGAGCGATACGCTGTCGAAAGCATTGGGAATACATTTTCTGTTAACGCTTTTGATAGTGATTGCATATGCAGCCCTCAAGTTTGCTATTTTGATCGGTATAATTCTGCTGCGTTTTAAGAAGAGTATTGGCGAGTCATTGTTGATAGTGAGGACGATATACTGGATTTTGGATATAGCAGAATTTTTCTTGAGTTGGGGAATCATTTTCGCCTCTACTGCATTTGTGTATCCGGAGATCCGACTTCTTATCGTATTAGTTGGCAGCTCGCTGTTACTGCTGACTCCCGTGCGACTGCCTTTCTATATCAAAATTGTCAGAGCTATGGTGAAGGATCCGAACGAATTCAGACGGAGAGTTAAGAAAAGCAGACAGTCGGAAAACCAAGGAAGAGTTACGGAGCAGCTTATAACGCTTGCTGTCGAGCAACCCGCCCCGGATGAGGACGACGCCGATGCACCGCTTGCCCCAGATCAAAAGAGATGCTGGGCATGCAATACCGTTCAAAGAGCATGTCATCGTTATTGTATAAACTGCAACGAAAAGCTGTAAATAGATGCTGTATATTTGCATCAATAAAAAGCCAAGGTCGTTTGGCGTGATACTCTTAACGGAGTATCACGCCAGTTCTATTCGCCTGTGTGCGAGTATATTTCGCCAAAGGCGAAATTCTTGCTTACGCAGTGATATTCGGCTTACGCCGAGTGGTATTCGCTACGCGAGTCATCCGGCGAATAGAATATCACTGTGAGGCATAGCCGAACAATATCACTGCCCGAAGGGCAATATCACTCTTTGCGATAGCAAGGAATACCACTCATAAAAATGCAGAAAAGAGAGAGTTTTACGGAATTTTACTTCCGCATTACTCTCTCTTCTGTTTTTATTGCAAGTTTCGTATTTGTAATACAAATGCCGTCGGACTATGCCCATACCCTTATCAAATTCTCCGATAAGGACAGCACCCATTTGACCTTGGCTTTTTGTAAAATTGGATCAACTCTTGAACTCATCAATCGGCTTATAGGTCATCATGGGTGCGCCTTCGGGGATCTCGTAGCCGAAATCAGCAGGCTTTGCCCAGCGGACAGCGTTGGTGATGATCTTTTGTACGTATTCGTTGTGGTAAGAGGGGCAGGACTCATGACCGGGCTGGAAGTAGAATACCTTGCCCGCACCGCGCAGGTAGCAAAGGCCGCTGCGGAAGATAAAGCCGTCCTCAAACCAAGAGCCGAACACCAGTGCGTCGGGCTGCGGTACGTAGAAGGGCTCGCAGTAAAGCTCCTCGGTTTCCAGTACGAAATGATCGGGGATGCCCGCTGCGATGGGGTGAGAGGGCAGCATGTTCCAGACCACTTCCTTTTGGTCGCGGCCCCAGGAGAGGTTACCGTTTGTACCCACTACCGCACGGAACACTTTAGAGTGGTGACCCGAGTGCAGCACGATCAGGCCCATGCCCTTGGTGTATACTCTGTTGCGAATGCGTTCCACCAGTGCGTCGGGTACTTCGTGGTGCGCCATGTGACCCCACCAGATCAGCACGTCGGTGTTGTTGAGCACCTCGTCCGGCAGTCCGTTATCGGGGTCGTCCAAGGATGCCAGCGTGACCTCAATGTCATCCTGTGTTTCCAGGAATTGCTTGATCAAGCCGTGAATACCGTCGGGGTAGATCGACTTGACGTATTCGTTGCTTCTTTCGTGGCGGAATTCATTCCATGCCGTAACTTTGATTTTAGCCATACTCTTTCTCCTTATATGATCTTGATTTTAGATTTCAATTTGTAATCCGTCGTATGCCGGTGTAATGCCCATTGGCTCCAAATATTTGACAAGCGAAGCGTGATCTGTGTGCAGCGTGCGTGCCATGTGCGAGGTGTAATATTTGACGTCGGGGGCGAAGTGATTATATTTGCGGAACATTTTGAGCATGATGTCCAGCATTTCGGGCGTATTATGTTCAAAAATACGCCAATCATAGGTGGCAGTCTCACCGCATGTCAACTCTAAGACAAGCGTATTGATGGGCTTATCCTTCATAAAATTCCAGGTCTCGGTGGGCAACCATGCGCTGTCGCAGCCGTAGAACAGCATGCGACCGTCACGCTCGATCAGATACGTACGTGCGATCTCACCCGGCGTGGCAAAGTGATTTGCACGCAAAGGGGTGACACGATAACCGCCAATCTCATAGGTCTTGCCAATCTCGGTGGAACGGAAGGTGATGCCGAAAACTGCCTCGCTGCCCAGCTTGTTGCCAAGTACCTTCATGCATTCGGGAGAGCACCAGATGGTGCATTCGCGGTCATGGCAAAGACGCACAACGGTCTCGGGACAAAAATGATCTGCATGAGAGTGCGTTACAATGATGTTGCGCACACCGTCCAAAAGATCGGGTGTGCCGTTTTTTTCGGCAAAATGAAAAATGTGCGGACCGGGATCGATCAGAAGCGAGTCGTCAACAAGTGCGGATGAAAATCTGCGGAAAAAGGGCATGTTGTCGTATTGGTTGATATCCCAATCCGCAGCACCCGTGCCAAGAAAAGTCAGTTTCATGGTGACCTCCTTTGTATCGTATATGTTTATTATACAACGAAAATCCTGCTTTTGCAAGAGGGAAGTGAAAAAATTCGGGATGCGTTCGGGGATGCGTGTAACCGGGGACGGAGCATTGTTACACCGCGCGATAACCGAACGTGACGAAAAATCGATATCGCGGTGTAACCATGGCCTGTCCCCCGTTATGCGCTATGCAAACGGAGAATTCATCATTTCGCGCGCGTAACAGGTGGACGGAACCGTGTTACATTGCAGCGACCTATAGCCGAAGAGAGCCGAACTCACACGGTTTTGAGCGGCAAATATCTGCACCTGCTGCAGAAAAAATCCTCGCAATATCTTATATTGCTTCGCATTTTATCTTGGCATCTGCGAAATATTTGCTCGCGCAAAACTGCGCAGCACCCTCCGGCGCTGAATTTTTTGATGGATTTTGTCAAAGCGAGTCGAAGCAAGATACACATCTTGCAAGACGAGATTTGGCGAAAGACGCGAAAAATTCTCACCGCAGAGCGTATGAGTTCGGCTCTCTTCGGCTATAGTCGACGCGACAGTTGTCGCTCTGCAACAGTAACACGGACCCGTCCCCGCAGTTACACGCTTGCTTTGCGGTGTAACAAAAACCACCCCTTACTTTCAAGAGGTGGTTATCTTTATTTAGCTATTACTTTGTAGCCAGCAGTCTTGCTTCGAGTGCGTCAAGCTCTGCGTACATGGTTGCGGGAACGCTATCTCCGATCTGTGCATAGAAGTCGCGGATATTCTGTACGTCCGAGAGCCAGCTGTCAACGTCAACGCTCAAGAGATCGCGGATGGTCTCGGTGGTGACGTCGTCCAGCCCTTCAATGTTGATGTCCTCGGGCAGGGGCAGATAACCGATGGGCGACATGGTTGCGCCTACCTTGCCCTCGCAGCGATCAAGGATCCAGGACAGCACTCTCATGTTGTCACCAAAGCCGGGCCAGATGAAGTGACCCTCGTCATCGGTTCTGAACCAGTTGACGTGGAAGATCTTGGGGGGATTGGGGATGGCTGTACCCATCTTGAGCCAATGGCCGAAGTATTCGCCCATGTCGTAACCCACGAAGGGACGCATTGCCATGGGGTCGCGGCGAACCACGCCAACAGCACCTGCAGCGGCTGCGGTGGTCTCGGAGGCCATAATAGAGCCTACGAACGCACCGTTTTGCCAAGAGGTAGACTGATAAACCAGCGGAGCGGTCTTGGCGCGTCTGCCACCGAATACGATTGCAGATACCGGAACGCCTTCAGGCTTGTAGTAAGCGTCGGACAAGCAAGGGCAGTTGGTAGCCATTGCAGTAAATCTGGAGTTGGGATGCGCTCCGGCAGTGCCCACCTTGTCAGCCTTATCGTATTTGGTGTAATCCCAAACCTCACCGCGCCAGTTGAGGGCGTTCTTGGGGGGATCATTATCAAGGCCTTCCCACCAAACGGTATTGTTGTCAAGATTGTGGCAAACATTGGTGAAAATGGTGTCGCGCATGGTGCAATGCAGTGCGTTGGGGTTGGACTGCTCGTTGGTGCCGGGAGCGACGCCAAAGAAGCCGTTCTCGGGATTGACAGCCCACAGTCTGCCGTCCTCACCGACGCGCAGCCAAGCGATATCGTCACCGATACATTCCACCTTGTAGCCCTGCTCGGTATAGAACTTGGGCGGAATCAGCATAGCAAGATTGGTCTTGCCGCAAGCAGAGGGGAACGCAGCAGTCAGATACTTCTTCTCACCGTTGGGATAGGTTACGCCAAGAATGAGCATGTGTTCAGCCATCCAGCCCTCTTTTCTGCCAAGGTAGGATGCAATGCGCAAAGCAAAGCACTTTTTACCAAGCAGAACGTTTCCGCCGTAGCCGGAGTTGACGCTCATGATGGTGTTATCCTGGGGGAAGTGGGTGATGTAACGGTTGTTCTCGTCAAGGTCAGCCTTTGCGTGCAAGCCCTTGATGTAGTCGGGGGAGTCGCCCAGCGCTTCGAGCACGCTCGTGCCAACGCGGGTCATGATCAGCATGTTGAGTACAACGTAAATAGAGTCGGTCAGCTCAATGCCGTATTTTGCAAAGGGAGAGCCCACGATGGACATGGAGTAGGGAATGACGTACATGGTGCGTCCCTTCATGGAGCCTGTGTACAGCTTCTTGAGCTTGGCGTACATTTCATCGGGTGCCATCCAGTTGTTGATATTACCTGCTTCTTCCTTGGTAGGGGTGCAGATAAAGGTTCTTGCTTCAACGCGCGCAACGTCGTTAACGGCGGTGCGGTGCAGATAGCAGCCGGGGAGCAGATCCTGGTTGAGCTTGATCATCTCACCGGTAGCGCATGCTTCAGCGCGTAATGCTTCAGCCTGCTCTTCGGTGCCATCGATCCAAACGATGCTGTCAGGGCGGGTCATTTCAGCCATTTCGGCAATCCAATCAAGTACGTATTTGTTGTTGGTCATAGCGGGGTCTCCTTTATATGTATGAATATATGAATTCAAGAAAGTGTTTGGGGGAAGTCCAATTTTCACCCACTATATATTATAGAGCAAATTTGTGTACTTTGCAAGAGAATTTTTCAAAATCGGCAATATAAACACATCGAACAAATTGAAAGGCGAAAGATTGTGAAAAATGTCAATGCCAAAAAACAGAACAAATGTTTGCAAAACCGGTACGCTTGTGATATAATGAAGTTGTAACGTTATGAAACGGAGACTTTTTTGATGCAAAAGCTGAATGAAAGAGAACAAAGGGTGTACGATTATATCGTCAAAACCATCAACGAGCGCGGCTATGCGCCCAGCGTGCGCGATATCCGCGAGGCTCTTGGATATAAAAGCACGTCCACGGTACATATGTATCTGGGCAGATTGGAGATGCTTGGCTATATTCTCAAGGACGAGGGCAAAAGCCGTGCGCTGCGCCTTTGTGACGATCAGCCGCCTGTGAGCGGTGTACCGCTGCTTGGCAGGGTTACGGCAGGTCAGCCCATTCTTGCCGTGGAAAATTATGAGGGTAGTATTCCGTTCGTGCCGCATGGCGGTTATCAAAAAGAGAATTTGTTTGCGCTGCGCGTACAGGGTGAGAGCATGATCGACGCGGGTATTTTAGATGGCGACGTGGTGATTGTCAACCGCTGCTCTTATGCCGATAACGGAGAAATCGTGGTAGCTATGGTAGAGGACAGCGCAACCGTCAAGCGATTTTTCCGCGAGGGCGGACACTATCGCCTGCAGCCCGAAAACAAGGCTATGCAACCCATTGTGGTAGAGAAGGCGGACATCTTGGGAAAAGTCATTGCAGTACAAAGATATTACTGAGAATGATGGAGATCCGATATGAATATTTTTAAGCGAACGGTCAAGAATGCGTTCCGCACCGTCATATACAGCAGGCGGGAGTATGCGGGCTTTTTCCTTGCGCTTTTGGTGGTGCAAAGCATATTCTGGTCGCTGACGTTTTCGCTGGATACCAATAACATGATCGCAGAACGCACGGTCACCGATTCCTATTCGTATCACGTGGTCGTGCCTGATCTGACCAAAACGCAAACGGCTACCTTCAAAAATATGCTCAATGCGCAGTCTGCGGTGGACGATTCCTTTTATGAGGTCGAAATTGTGGACAAGGGCGAGGTCAGCGAGGGACACGTCACGCTCAAGGGCGGCAATATCGAGCGTAGCTTTTCAAAATTCCGCGATCGCTGTATGCTGCAGAGCTGGAGCTATTCCTTCACGCCGCTCTATACATATCAGACCGAATACGTCACACCGGGCGTGTGGAGATATGCGCTGATCTGCTTTTGCATGCTCTTTTTGTGCGCTGCGGTGCTGACCGTGCTTTATAATATCCGTATTGAAAATCACCAGTTCCAATACGGCATTTATATGACCTGCGGTGCGGATTTCGGCATGCTGTTCCGTGTAGCCTTTTGGGAGCTATGTGCCATAGCGGTGTTGACGTTTGTTCCGTCTATGCTGCTCTCGGCAGTGATTATGCTGTGTGTGTATCTGCCGCAGGGAACTTTGTTCCACTTTGCGTGGTCCGCACCGCTTTGGGTGCTTTTGCTCAGTGCCGTGACCGTGCTTTTGGCGGTGTTTTTGCCTGTGCGTGCCATGAACGTTAAAACGCCCATGGCGCTGATCACCTCGCGCGATAATGCGGGCCTGGTTACTTCTCCGCGCCGCTCCTTCCGATTGGTAGGCAAACGCTTTCCGAGAGATTACGAGCTTGCCGGTATGTGGCGCTTGCGTAAATATTATGTGCGCCTTGTCTGCTCGGCCGTGGCCTTTGCCTCGCTGTTTATCTCAGGGCTTTATATTGCGGATATGATCACCACCAAGCAACAGCTTGCCGTGGACGAGTTTACCTTGGCATACGGCACTATACCGGGCGAGGAGGTCTTGGACGAGGAAGGCAACGTGATCCGCCCCGTATACACCCATGATCAGGCGGACAGCATGAACGACGACGTGCAATTCATGAGTGAAGCTCTTCGCGCCATGGATGGTGTAGCATACGTCAATGCGGATGAGCTTGTGCGTGCGGACGATCTGCTGGCGCATATGCTGATCAAAAAAGAGAATGCCAACGCTTACGGGGAATACGGTGTGCTCAGCGAGGGTGAGCGTGACGGATATGAGATTGCGACCAATTCCTATAAATATACCGCTGTGGACAAAGCATGGATCGACGGGGCGATTGCGTCCAGGCTTTACAGCTTTGAGGGAGATCCTTATGCCGTGCTGGAAAATCCGCACGCGATCATCATCAGCGAAAAGATCCTTGGTGCTTCGCGCTTTGATTTCTCGGTCGGGGATACCGTGTATTTTGCCTCGTACGTCAAGGGGCTGATCGCGGATGAACGCATGTTTACGCGTCGCGACCAGATCCTTTTGCAGCAGCTGGAATCTTTCACTTTTGATTACGGTACCACAGGAGATTTTTCGGGTGAATACGTGGTATGTGCCGTGATCACCGAGGCACCCTCGGACAGCTATCTGACCGTGGGCATGCAGACCGATACCTACCGCGCGCTGACCGCGAAGGACGGTGCGCGTGACGTGTTGACCGTGTATCTGGAGGACGGCCTGTCGCTTGCCAAGGCGGATGCGCTGGCAGCACAGATCGCAGACCTTGCAGAGGATTTTGCATGGAATTACCGCAGAAACGGCGTGTTCTTTGACGATATGATCGCGGATGCGCGCAAGGATCACATGATCACAGCCGTGATCTCGGTATTTATTCTGATGATTTCTCCCTTGGTATGGTTCTTCTCTCAGCTTCTCTTTTATCATCGCAGAGAAGAGGAATTTTACATGCTGCGTGCCATGGGCGGCTTTGACCGTGAGATCAAGGGACTGCACCTGACGGCAGGCGCGGTGCTTTCGGTGGCTGCGTTCCTTGTCACGTTGGGTATGAGCTATTTGTTCAATTTCCTGCTGTATATTGCCATGAGCCGCATTCTGCCAAGCCTTGGCATCGTGCAGGCGATCAATTATAATTATTATATGCCGCTCTGGGCGCTGGCGCTGTGTGCAGCCGTATCCGTTGCGTGCGGCTTTGTGTCCTGTATTGTTCCGTATTTGGTGTGGAAACGCCGCATCGATGCATCGGAAAAGCAGCAAAATAAGGAGGTTTGACCATGGAAGACAGAAGAGTTGTTGTGGAAACGGTGGATCTGATCCGCCAATACAAGCAATATGACGAGGTGGTCAACGCGGTCAACCGCGTCAATCTGCGCGTGTATGAAGGGGAATTCGTCGCCATCATCGGTACCTCGGGCTCGGGTAAGTCCACGCTTTTGCACCTGATGGCGGGTCTTGACAGACCCAACGCGGGGAAGGTCATCATCCGAGGCAGGGAGATCACAGCCATGCCGCATGACGAGCTGGCGCGTTTTCGCGGCAATCATATCGGCATGGTGTTTCAGAGCCATAACCTGATCCAACAGTTTACTGCGCTGGAGAATATTCTGGTTCCCACGCTGATGTGCAATAAAGAGGATATTACTTACGAGGAAAATCTCAAAAAGCTGGTTGCATCGTTGGGGCTTGGTGACCGATTGCACCATCTGCCAAGCGAGCTTTCGGGTGGCCAGATGCAGCGCGTAGCCATTGCACGCGCGCTGATCAATCTGCCGCTGGTGGTGTTTGCCGATGAGCCGACGGGAAATTTGGACAGGGAAAACGCAGACGAGGTGCTGCAGCTGCTCCTTGAAACCAAGGAGCTGTTGGGGCAGACGCTGATCATGGTTACGCACGATATGGAGATTGCCAAGCGTGCCGACCGCATTTTCCGTATGGATAACGGACAGATCATTTCTTCAATTGTCAATAAACGGGAGACGGACGAATGAACATTCAAGGATTTCAAAAGCTGACACTTTTAGATTACCCCGATCATATGGCTTGTACCGTGTTCACGGGCGGATGCAATATGCGCTGTCCCTTCTGCCATAACGCAAGCCTTGTGCTGCGCCCGGGAGAAAATCCCGCATTCTTTGAGGAGGAGATCTATGCATTCCTGAAAAAACGACAGGGGATTTTGGACGGTGTGGCCATCACGGGCGGAGAGCCGCTGTTGCAGCACGGTCTGGAGGAGTTCATCCTGCGCGTGCGAGAGCTTGGCTTTGCGGTCAAGCTGGATACCAACGGCTCGTATCCCGACAGACTCGCAGCCCTGATAGAAAAGGGGATGCTGGATTACGTGGCGATGGATATCAAAAACAGCAGTGAGAAGTATGCAGAAACAGTTGGTGTTTCCAAGTTTGATATCGCCCCCATTGAGCAGAGCATCGCGCTTTTGCGCTCGTCAAGCGTGCCTTTTGAGTTCCGTACCACCGTGGTGCGCGAATTGCACAGCGCTGAGGATATCGAGGACATGGGCGTTTGGCTGAAAGGGGATCACGCACACTATCTGCAGGCCTTTATTGATTCGGGTGACCTGATCAAAGGGGGGCTTAGCGGATATGACAAAAAACAAATGCAGGATTTGGTCAATGTGCTAAAGGCTTACGTCCCTCGGGCGCAACTCAGAGGGGTATAAAATCGCGACCACAATATATTGTGTTAAAATTTGAAAAAATAACAAAATATTGTGTCAAAAGGGGTTGACAAATAAGTCGACATATAGTATACTGTAAAAGCACCGCCTTCGGTGTTTTTACAGTATTTTATTTTTTTACTGATATTTCAACATAAAATGACTAAAAAAGGAGAGAGCTATGTACAAGGTATTAAAAAGAGACGGCAAGGTTACAGATTTTAATTTGAGCAAGATTTCGGATGCGATCAAGATGGCGTTCGAGGCGCAGGAAAGACAGTTCCATCCCAGCGTGATCGACTTTTTGGCACTCAAGGTCACGGCAGACTTTGAGCCTAAGATCAAGGACGGTCTGATCGCTGTTGAGGATATTCAGGATAGCGTGGAAAACGTACTGGTACAGGGCGGTTACGGTGACGTGGCCAAGGCATATATTCTCTATCGTAGACAGAGAGAGAAGATGCGTAACATGAAGTCCACGATCCTTGACTATAAGGATATCGTGGATAAGTACGTTAAGAATACCGACTGGAGAGTCAAAGAGAACTCCACCGTAACTTATTCGGTAGGCGGTCTGATCCTGTCCAACTCGGGTGCCATTACCGCAAACTACTGGTTGTCCGAGATCTATGACGACGAGATCGGCAACGCACACAGAAACGCGGATATCCACATCCACGACCTTTCTATGCTGACCGGTTATTGCGCAGGCTGGTCGCTCAAGCAGCTGATTCAGGAGGGCCTTGGCGGCGTGACCGGTAAGATCACCTCCGCACCCGCAAAGCATCTGGCAACCCTTTGCAACCAGATGGTCAACTTCCTCGGTATCATGCAGAACGAGTGGGCAGGCGCACAGGCGTTCTCCTCGTTTGATACCTATCTGGCACCCTTCGTCAAGGCTGACAATCTAACCTACGATCAGGTCAAGAAGTGCATTGAGTCCTTCATTTACGGTGTCAATACGCCTTCCCGTTGGGGTACGCAGGCACCCTTCTCCAACATCACGCTTGACTGGACCGTTCCCGCAGACCTTGCTGAGCTGAACTGCATCGTAGGCGGTAAGGAAATGGATTTCAAGTATAAGGATTGTAAGGCAGAGATGGATATGGTCAACAAGGCCTTCATCGAAACCATGATCGAGGGCGATGCCCATGGCAGAGGCTTCCAGTATCCCATTCCCACATACTCCATTACCTCCAACTTTGACTGGTCCGAAACCGAGAACAACAGACTCTTGTTCGAAATGACCGCAAAGTACGGCACTCCTTATTTCTCCAACTACATCAACAGCGATATGGAGCCCAGCGACGTGCGTTCCATGTGCTGCAGACTGCGTCTTGACCTGCGTGAGCTGCGTAAGAAGTCGGGCGGCTTTTTCGGCTCGGGTGAGTCCACCGGTTCTATCGGTGTCGTCACCATCAATATGCCCAGAATCGCTTATCTTGCAAAGGACGAGGAAGACTTCTACAAGCGCCTTGACCGCATCATGGACATCTCGGCAAGATCGCTTAAGATCAAGAGAACCGTCATTACCAAGCTGCTTGACGAGGGTCTGTACCCCTACACCAAGCGTTACCTTGGCACCTTCAATAACCACTTCTCGACCATTGGTCTGGTCGGTATGAACGAAGCGGGTCTGAATGCCCGTTGGATCGGTAAGGATATGACCCATACCGAAACGCAGGAATTCACCAAGCAGGTACTGGATCACATGAGAGAGCGCCTTTCCGACTATCAGGAGGAATACGGCGACCTGTACAACCTTGAGGCAACTCCCGCAGAGTCCACCTCTTACCGTCTTGCTAAGCACGACGTAGAGCGTTATCCCGATATCAAGACCGCAACCGAGAAGGGCGAAACACCTTACTACACCAACTCCTCTCACTTGCCCGTCAACTACACCACCGATATTTTCGAGGCACTGGACATTCAGGACGAGCTGCAGACACGTTATACCTCGGGTACCGTATTCCATGCATTCCTTGGCGAAAAGCTGCCCTCCTGGAAGGCTGCCGCAACGCTTGTCAAGAAGATCGCAGAGAACTACAAGCTGCCTTATTATACCATGTCGCCCACCTATTCCGTATGCCGTACCCACGGTTATATTTCGGGTGAGCAGTATACATGCCCCGAGTGCGGTGCAGATACCGAGGTTTACAGCCGTATTACAGGTTATTACCGTCCCGTTAAGAACTGGAACGACGGTAAGGCTGCAGAGTTCGAGATGCGTAAGGAATACGACATCAAGAAGAGCATGGATAACTTCCAAGGACGTCTTGTCAAGGAAGAGGCTCCCGCAGAGCAAGCATGCACCTGCGAAAGCGAGAGCGGCAGCAAGCTGATCCTGTTCGCTACCAAGACCTGCCCCAACTGCAAGATGGCTTGCGTGTTCTTGGATAAGGCAGGACTTGCATACGAAAAGCTGTATGCAGAGGATAACGCAGACCTTGCGAAGACCTACGGCATCAAGCAGGCTCCCACGCTGGTGGTTGTACATGATGATGGCAGCTTTGAAACAGTTGCAAACGTTTCCAACATCCGTAAGTTTGTTGAGGAAACCGTAAAGGCATAATTGATTTTTCATAATACATAAGGATTACGAATATGTATGATATTGTTGTAATCGGCGCAGGACCCGCGGGAATGACCGCGGCCCTGTATGCCGCAAGGGCAGATCGCAATGTGCTGCTACTGGAAAAGGAGAGCTTTGGCGGTCAGGTCGTTTTCTCTCCCAAAATTGAAAATTATCCCGGATTTATGCAAATGAGCGGTAACGAGTTTGCGGATAAGCTGGTTGAGCAGGTGCTTGAACAGGGCGTCACGGTAGAGCTGGACGAGGCTGTCGAGATCCGTGACGGCAAGATCAAAACCGTTGTTTGCGCTTCGGGTGCGGAATATGAGTGCGGTGCAGTGATCATTGCAACGGGCTCACATCACCGCATGCTTGGTCTTGAGGAAGAGGAAAGATTTATCGGAAACGGCATTTCTTTTTGTGCCGTTTGTGACGGAGCTTTTTATCAGGATCAGACCGTAGCCGTGATCGGTGGCGGAAACTCTGCTTTGCAAGAGGCTGTTCTGCTGTCGGATATCTGCAAAAAGGTGACCATCGTGCAGAATCTCGACTATTTGACGGGCGAGGGCAAGCTGGTATCCTTGCTTGCTAAGCGCGAGAACGTGGATTATATCTATGGCGCGACCGTGGAAAAATTCCTCGGTGACGACGAGCTGACGGGAATGCTCTTAGATCAAAAGGGAACTAAGATCAGACTTGACGTGGACGGGGTGTTCGTTGCAATCGGCCAGGTACCGGTCAACGACGCGTTTGCACCCGTAGCTGAATTGGATGCAAGAGGATACGTGATTTCGGGCGAGGATTGTCTGACCAAGACTCCCGGTGTGTTTGTGGCAGGCGATTGCCGCACCAAGAGCATCCGACAGATTACTACAGCCTGTGGCGATGGCGCAACTGCTGCCATGACCGCATGCAGATACTTGAATGATCAATAAAAGACAAAAAGGGGTTGCGTCCAAATGGGTGATGTCCTTATCGGAGAATAAAGTAAGGGTATAGGCATAGCCCAAGGCATTTGTATTACAAATGCGAAACTGGCAATAAAAACAGAAGAGAGAGTAATGCGGCAGTAAATTTCCGTAAAACTCTCTCTTTTCTGCATTTTTATGAGTGGTATTCTTTGCTATCGCAAAGAGTGATATTATCCGGCTGCGCCTTGCAGTGATATTGTTCGGCTGTGCCTCACAGTGATATTCTATTCGCCTCTCAAACTCGCGAAGCGAATATCACTTGGACGAAGTCCAAATATCACTACGCAGTAATATCACTCGCCCAAGGCGAATAGAACTGGCGTGATACTCCGTTAAGAGTATCACGCCAATTGACGCAGCCCTTTTTTGACAATTATTTAATCCCCAACTGTGCGAGATAATCCTGCTCGCCTCTGAAAATGCGTATAACGCGTACCTCGTTGCCAACGATCTTATAAAAAGCAACATAAGTCTTTTTTATAGAAATAAACTTGTAGTTGTTTTGCTTGACAGTATAATTAGCCAAATTTGCACCCATATCGGGGAAGAGTTGCAGATTATCCAGTGCCGAATATATGACATTGGCTTGCTTTTGTGCAATGTCCTTGCCATCCTTCAAAACGTAATTGTAGATAGCTTCAATATCTTTCTGTGCCTGTGCTGAAATACGAAGCTTGTAATTCATAGACATTATAATCCAAGACGTGCTTTGCTTTCGCTCAGATCAAGCCAGCCTTGCTCCTCTCCGGATCTTTCACCGAGTGACAGTTCTTCCATCAGCTTCTTTTCGGCAAGTACTTTTTCAGGTACCTTGAGATCAAAGGGCAAGCCGCCGTGGAGCTCGATCTGCTTATAAAAAAGCTTGATCGCATCGGATGAAGTGAGTCCGAGTTCTGCGAGAATGACATCAACGTTCTCTTTGAGGGTTGTATCCATTCTGGTATGAATAGTTGTTGTGTTAGCCATAATATCACCTCCCATACTATTGTCTTGATTGTATCACAAATTATGCAATTTGTCAATATAAATGTGCAAATTGTATCACAGAACGATAGATGTGGCATAAAGCAAAAAGGACCGACGAATTCACGTCAGTCCTCTTTGTTTTTCGGCACTCTGCCGGTCAAAAGGCTATCTATACTTGTCCCCAGTATGTCGGCAAGCTCGTCCAGCCATACCGGGTTAGGGAAAGCCAAGCCACGCTCCCATTTGGAGACGGCTTGGGGGGAGACCCCCATTCTCTGTGCAAGCATTTCCTGTGTCAGCCCTTTTTCCCGACGCAACGCAGCAATGCGCGCGCCGAGCTGTTCCAGCACTATCATTGTTCAATCCATCTCCTCTGCATGAAAGTTGCAAAAATACCCTTTGGGGCAGGCTTTTCAGTCTGCCCCTCGGGGGATGGATGTGTCATGATCCTTTGCAAAAAAGAAGAGTGGGCAACTTTTTTGTCAAGGGATTATTCGCGCCAACCCGTAAGGCGCGAGTCACAGCATCCGGTTTTGTTCGAGTTTGTCATAACTCCGCCTCCTTTCTTTTTTGCCTCGGTTTCCCGCGGCATGAATTTCACGCCCACGCGTGATGATATGATTATAGCACCTATGGAGAATTTTGTCAATCAACCCGTGGTTTATGTAACACAATTTTGCGGTCGGTTTGGGAATCGACCCTACGGTGGGATTTGAATATTGCTCTCACTATTTCATATTCGTCCGTGCCGATGCATTTTGTCACCACCAACAATCCCACGTAAACAAGAGCTGTCAACGAGATCTGCAAAACAAGCGTACTGACCGTAGGCTGCAGCGCAAGAGCCTTGCTGAGCAGACGTACTGCTGTGGTTGCGCCCGCAATACATAAGATCGGGCCGAATACATGCCCCAATATGCGCAGCTTGGGCTTTGTGATCGCTATCATACGTGCCAAGGAAAGCGTTGTGTTGAGGATTTCCGTAAAATAAATGGTAAAAATGTATCCGTTCACTCCGAATTTCGGGACCAGAATCATCACCAAAAGTACCGAGGTCAATGCGTCCGCGATATTGACGTTCATGCTGTATACCTGTTGTCCCATGCCCTTGAGTACCGCATCTACTGCGCTGTCAATATACATGATGGGGATGAGCGGAGCAAGCGCGGCGATCATGTTACCCGCCTGCAGGCTGTTGTAAATGGTCAACCCCAATCCGTGTGAAAAGCACAGCATCACACCCGCAACGCCCACCGAGAACATCATGGAGATGCCAAAGATGCGCCGTGCCACGCGCCGCACGCGCTCCATGTCGTTCTGTATTTTAGCTTCTGCCACCTCGGGAATCAAAAGCCCTGCAAACGATGAAATGAACGCGGAAGGGAACAGCACTACGGGCAGCACCATGCTGTGCAGTATACCGTATGAAGCAAGTGCGCTCTCCCATGAAGCACCGCTTTTGGCAAGTCCCTTTGGAATCAGTATGTGCTGCAGTGTGATCAGCCCCGAACGCGCATAAGAGCTGAAAGCCACGGGCAGCGTAATGCCAAGAATGGTTTTGGTCACTCCGCTTTGCGTGCTTTTTTCTCCCGTGCGCAAATGCTTTTTGTCCATCCAATACAGAACCAGCGAAAACAGCAGCTCAAATATCTGTGTGACAAGTGATCCAAGCACCAGGGCAAGACAGGCATACGCCACGCCCTCGGGCAAAAGCAGCGAAAGAAAGGCGGCTGTGCCGAAAATGCGGATAGCCTGAGAGGAAAGCTGCACCGCTGCGTTTTTCCAAACGCGTCGCACGGCAGTAAAATAGCCGTTCAGACAGGAGCATACCGCCACCGCAGGCAAGGTCAAGGCCAGAATCCGCAAGGGCAGCACGGTGCGTGCGTCCCCCAACCAATGCGTCCCTGCATACGGTGCACCGAAAAACAGCAAAAGGCAGGAAAGTATACCGAAAAACAGGCTGATGCATAGCGCGCGAGAGGCATATTTACGCGCAAGCGCTTTGTCGCCCTTACCAAGCGCATCCGCAACCGTGCGCGTCGTACCAAGATGAATGCCCGAGCAGGCCAGCGTAATGGCAAAGCCGTGCACCCCGGAGAGCAGCGAATAAAGTCCCATAGCCTGCGCCCCAGCCTTGCCCGCTACGTAGGCATTAAAGCCCACCCCGATCGCACGCATGAGAAGTGTCACGCCCACCATCAAAAGCGAATTGTAAAAAAATCTTCCCGTCCTGCTTAGTTTGCCTTGCATTTCTGCCTCCTTGCCGCTTGCGATACTACAGTTTATGAAAGAAAAATAACTTGTATGACCTTGCATACAAGCATGCATTGTGATATAATAAAGCAGAGAGGTGATGATCATGGAAAAATATCACGTTTTGTGCGGCATTGACCGAAAGGATGCGCTGTCTGCTGCCATTGGGAATAAAAAAGTTGCGTTGCTGACCGCTGCTTCGGGAGTTGATCGCATGGCAACACCCACGTGGAGGATCTTGCGCGATATGGGAGCGCTTGCGGTTCTGTTTGCTCCCGAGCACGGCATTTGCTCCAATCTGCAGGACGGCAGATATCAGAATGAGCAGGACACGCCCGATCCGCTTTTCGGTGTGTGCGTATATAATCTGAATTCCAAGGGGCATCCGCGCCTTGACGAGATCCTTTCGGGCGTGGACGCGGTGGTTTACGATATTCAGGACGTTGGTGCGCGTTACTATACCTATCTGTGCAATCTGACGCAGATCATGCGTGCGGCTGTGCGCGTGGGCATACCCGTTATCGTGCTCGACAGACCCAATCCCATAGGCGGTGTCAAGATCGAGGGTGAAATTCTGGACGAGAAGTATTCTTCCTTTATCGGTGAGTTTGCAATCCCTACCCGCTATGGCATGACTGTGGGCGAATACGCGCGCTACGTCAACGCAGAAAAGGGCATTGGCTGCGACCTGCAGATCATTGCGTGTGCAGGCTGGAAACGGCACATGTATGCGGATCAGACCGACCAGCTTTTCGTCAATCCTTCCCCAAATATTCCAAGCGTGAATTGCGCCATCAACTACATTGCAACCGGTATTTTTGAAGCAACCAACATATCGGAAGGGCGCGGCACGACAAGGCCTTTTGATATGATCGGAGCACCTTATGTGGATGCATTCGCCTTGGCCGAGCATATGAATTCGCAGGGGCTGCCCGGTGTGATCTTCCGCGCGGCACATTTTACCCCCGCGTTCAATAAGCACGCAGGCGAGCTTTGCGGCGGTGTTGAGCTGCATATTGTGGATAGGGAAGCATACTCTCCCTTTGCAGCGCTGCTGTATCTCTTTGACGCACTGCGCAAATATCCCGAATTTGAGTCCAATGCTGCAGGCCTGCGTTTGCGCTTTGGTGACGACACGCTCTCGGGTGATTTCGATCCCGCAGCCGTGCTTGCGGCTTCACGCGAAAAATGTGGGCGGTTCAGGGAAGAAATCAAGCCGTATTTGCTTTACGATTAAATAAGGACAGCTCTATGGGCTGCAAGACGAGCGGAAAATATGATTGAAGCAGGAGTCTGTCAGATTCGGACTCCTGCTTTTCTGTGAGCATAAGACGAAAAGGAGCTCCCGTCAGGTCATTCGTTGCGCTTGCTCTTTTTTGCTACCTCCCCACAGGGGCTTTTATCTTGACAAACGGCAATAAAAGTGGTATGATTATAAATCATAAGGACAAAGGACGGACGGCACATGAAGATCGGAGAGGCACAACTGACACACGGCCTGTTTTTAGCACCCATGGCGGGGGCGACGGACAGGGCCTTTCGCCGCGCCTGCAGACAGAACGGTGCGGAATTCACAGTCAGCGAAATGGTGTCGGCCAAGGCACTCTGCTACGAGCAGAGAAGTCCAAAATTCGCAAGCCGTTCCAAGAGCGCACCGCTTGCCTGTGTGCTTGCCGAAGAATATCCCATGGCGGTGCAGCTGTTCGGACACGAGCCTGAGCTGATGGCCGAGGCTGCACGTATGATTGAGGCCTGCGACTATCTTGGCTGCAAAAGCGAGATGCCGCCCGTGGCCATTGATATCAACATGGGCTGTCCGGTCAACAAGGTGGTAGCCAACGGCGAGGGAAGTGCTTTGATGAAGGACATCCCCTTGGCGGGCAAGATCATTGAGGCTGTGGTTGGCGCGGTCAAGCTGCCTGTGACGGTCAAGATGCGTGCGGGCTGGGATAAGGACAGTATCAACGCGTCCGAGCTTGCGCGCGTGGCAGAGGCTGCGGGGGCAAGTGCCATTTTCGTACATTGCCGCACAAGGCAACAGATGTATGCTCCGGGGGCTGATCCCGAGATCGTGCGTCTGGTCAAAGAGAGCGTACATATTCCCGTGATCGGTAACGGTGACATTGCTACGCCCGAGGACGGTGTGCGCATGTTCAAGGAGACCGGTTGCGACGGCATCATGATCGGCCGTGGGGCGCTGGGCAATCCTTGGATCTTTTCGCAGACAGCAGCTTTGCTGGAGGGAAAGCCTTATGAGCTACCCACCACACGGCAAAGATTTGATACAGCCATGACGCAAATACGCGAAATGGTTGAGCAAAAGGGCATGCGGGTTGGTATGGCGGAGGCCAAAAAGCACGCGGCTTGGTACGTACGCGACGTGCGGTACGCTGCCATGACGCGCGACCGTATCATGCAAGCCGAGAGCCCCGAGGATATCCGCGCAGTATACGACGAGCTGATGGCTATGCAAAGACAAGAACAATAAATCAATATAGAGAAAGCGAGGTGAACGCAAGTGTCCGAAAAGCAATACGCAAGGCTTTTGCTGGCAGCAAAGGCAGGGGATCACGATGCGTTCGCCTCGCTTGTTCGCGCTTATCAGGACAAGGTGTATTCCTTGGCTTACTATATGACAAAAAATCATCACGATGCCGAGGACGTGGCGCAAGAGGTGTTTTTGAAGATATGGCGCGCGCTGCCGGGCTACAGAGGCGATCATGAGCCGGATGCATGGATCATGAAAATTGCCAAAAACACATGCTACGACCATTTGAGGCAGCGAAGGGCGGTTGAGCCGATCGAATTTGAGCGCGACGGTGAGACGTATGTGCGTCCGCTTACGGATGATGACGCACAAAGCAACCCGCCCGAGGCAGTTGCGCAGAAAGAGATGCGTGACGAGGTGGCCAAAGCGCTTTTGCGTTTACCGCCGGAATACCGCGAGATATTGACGCTGCGGTATATGGAAGGGCTGTCATATGACCGCTTGTCGCAGGTATTGGAGCTTGGAGAGGGTACGGTCAAGTCGCGCTTGTGGCGTGCCAAGCAAGCTTTGAAAAATATTTTGAAAAACGGGAACATTTTTTGATTTCCATCGTATTAATCAATAGAAAGGGAGGTGAGATATATGGACAGATGCGAAAAAATTGAAAAATTGCTGGCTGCATATGCGGACGGTGAACTGAACGAAAGCCAAAAGGCACTTGTTGAGCAGCACGTGGCGCATTGTCCGCATTGTGCAGCATTGCTCGATGAATATCTCGCCTTGAACGACGCTCTTGCGTCCTGCACAGTCAAAGCCCCCGAGGGCTTTGCGGAGCGCGTCATGGAGGCCGTGCAGCATACAAAGCAGGCAGCACCCACAGCACGCGGTGTGCGCCTTGGCAGAATTGCGCCTTTTGTGGGCGTGGGCGTTGCGGCCGTGCTGTGTATCGGTATTCTTGGCAGCGGCTTGGTGCAGCGTATGGGACAAATTTTTGATAACCAAGGCAACGTAGAGCAAGAGCAGCAAACCGCAGCAGGTGTACCCGATCCTGCGCCTGAGGACGGTATTGTAGGAGGCGTGGAGTCCGCAGAGATGCCCACCGATGGCCAAGCGGAATCGATGGAAGCAGCTACGAATTCCGAACGGGAAACCTATGAAGATAGTTATATCAAGCCCGAAACCGAGGCTGCAACCAACATGGAGTCATCCACTTATCCAGAAACCGCGCAGGATGGCATAGAAAGCGAACCGACCTACGAGGATGACACGCCTCCCACCGAGGACGCAACCGCAGCTCCCGGAGAGACTGAAACCGAAGAGGAATCCGAGTCCGAGTCCGAAACCGAAACCGA
>JAFTLD010000056.1 GCA_017452945.1 Clostridia bacterium
GCGAGGCGTATCCTTGATCGAGGCAAACACCGCATCATTGTTATTGAGATATCTCAAATAAGAATGACCGAGCGTTTCTGTACTGCTCTTGGCAATATTGGTTTGATCGATTTTAATTCTATTGACAAGCAAGGACGAATGCGAAATTTCCGTAAAATCTTGATTCTTTTCAAGGTGAACAAGCATTCGTTCAAGCTCGCAGGTGGCTCTTTCAAACGCTTCTGCCTTTCCGCTTTCCAGCGCCATAAAGAAGTTGATTCGAGCCAAGCGGTCATGCCAAAATCCGAAATCTTGATTCGAGAAAATCATGTGAAACATGTTGTACATGGTCTCCCACATTTCATGTTTCTCTTCGTGGGTGTATCCGGCGTCCGTACAATCAAGCAAGTACTTCATATAGAGGTACATTCTGTCACAAACCTTCCAGAAATAATTCTGACAATGCTCCACAAGCTCATTACCTTCTAAAACGTGTAAGTGGAGATCTTCTGTCGGAGGCATCATATCCGCATACTGTAATGCTTTAGTTCTGTTGCCCTTGTGCAAATAGGTTAAGCACAGACCGCGAATGGCTCCCATTCGATATTCCATATTTGTGGATTCCATAAGCTGTTCGCCGAGCATAACGATCTCATCAAAGCTTTCGCCGATATATCCATTTTGCAATACTCTCATCAAGTAATATCGCACGGTCTCATCGTTCGGATATTTCTTCTGCATTGAACGGCAAAGATTTAATCTTTCTTCCGTTTTTCCTTGGCTGTGAAATTCAGCATACTTGGCTGTAAACTCCTTGATTTCAGATTGCTTTTTGCTCTTGGCAATATCGATTTCAAGAAGGACATCGGCGCTGACCTCAAAAATATTTGCTAACACGGGAAGGTGTGAAATATCGGGTGCGGTCTTGTCGCATTCCCATTGGGAAACAGCATTGGTGGATACACCAAGTAATTCAGCAAGTTGTTCTTGCGTAACATTTCTGTCGCGTCGCAGTTTTTTAATTGTTGTTCCAATAGACATAATAATTCTCCTTTGTAATAATTCAAAAGCACTTTTGTACCCTAATTATACATTTCTTTTGAGGATTTTTACACCAAGCAGTTAACCAGTGCAATTAAATCAAGGCTTTAATTATTACAGCAATAGTTTAACACAAAAAGATTAAAAAGTCAAATTACGAACTCTCATTTTCCGCCTTCCCGATGCTCGCGTCTGGGGCAAGCATAGCGCGTGGCTGTCCACCGCGCCAAATCGGGCAGAAGCCCGAACCCACTATCAGCAGAGGAACAGCGCACAAAAGCCTCCCTCCGGGAGGGAGGGGGACCGCGTTAGCGGTGGAAGGAGCCTGCGTGGCTTTGGATTTAGAGCTACTTTATGGTAACGCACTCTCCCTCAGTCGCCTACGGCGACAGCTCCCTCCCGGAGGGAGCCTTTCGTAAGTTTGCATCGGTAGAAAAACACCACCAAAGAAAATTCCTTGGTGGTGTTCTCATTTTCTCCGCTAAGAATGCAGAGGCGAAGGTCAGTCCTTGTGTTTTTTCAGTTCAGATTACTCTGCGTCGGTTTCCTGTGCGGGAGTTTCCTCAACGGGAGCTTCCTCAACGGGTGCTTCCTCCACGGGAGTTTCCTCAACGGGAGTTTCCTCAACGGGAGTTTCCTCAACGGGAGTTTCCTCAACGGGAGTTTCCTCAACAGGAGTTTCCTCTACGGGAGCAGTCTTTTCTGCGGGAGCGCCCTTTGCATCGGGAGCAATGGGCTGCAGCTTGATTGCGTGACCGCCTGTCAGAGTGATCATCTTGATAGCCTGCAGCGAGAAGCCGTTAGCCTCAACGATCAATGCCTTATCCAGGTCACCGTCTGCCAGAATCTTGACTCTCTTGCAATCGTTGCTGACCAGCTTCTTTTCCTTCAGGGACAGAATATCAACCTTGTCGCCTGCTTCGTAGTGAACGTTCAGCGTACCAACGTTAACAGCATCCATCTTACCGGTTGCAGTCGATGCGATCAGTTCAACGTAGTTGACTGCCTGTGCGTCAGTCATCAGCGTGTCTGCCTCTTTTGCATCAACGTGCTCAACGATATGGATTTCTTCCACAGGAGCTACAGGTGCGGGATCTTCCTCAACCTTTTCCTCAACCACTTCAGGTTCGGAAGCGGGCTCTTCCTCTTCAGCAGGACCCTTCGGGAAGATGTTGTGCGCATACAGAATGTATGCAATGATCAGGATTGCGATGAATACCAGCAGAATGATCAGGAAGATCCACCAACCGTTCTTGTTGTCGGGACCTCCAACGGGAGTCGTATCAGTCTCGGTTTCGCTGCCTTCACCGGGATCGGTATCCGAAGAACCGGGGTCTACTTCGGTTGTGCCGGGATCGGGCTCGGTCGTGCCGGAATCAGGCTCGGTCGTGCCTGCATCGGGCTCGGTTGTGCCGGGATCAGGCTCGGTTGTACCGGGATCAGGCTCGGTTGTGCCGGGATCGGGCTCGGTTGTGCCGGGATCAGGCTCGGTTGTGCCGGGATCAGGCTCGGTTGTGCCGGGATCAGGCTCGGTTGTGTCAGTATCGGGCTCGGTTGTGCCGGTATCAGGCTCGGTTGTGTCAGTATCGGGCTCGGTTGTACCAGTATCAGGCTCGGTGTCAGAGGTATCGGGATTGGGCTCTGTATCGGAGGTATCGGTGTCTTCACCGCCACCGGGGAGCTTCTGTCCGCAAATACAGTTGCCGTATTGGTCAAATACGTGTTCGTTGGGACCTTCTACGTAACCGCAATCTGCACAGGTACGGGAGTGGTGCGTGTCGGTGCATTCATATGCGCCGTAGTTATGTGCTACCTGACGCTGAACTTCATAGAAGTCGTAATCGTCGTTGTGATTAGCAAACTGTGTTACGGGATCAACAAAGTTTCTGTTTCCATATTTCCAGAAGCTGATGTAGTGGCCGTTCGCATCGCTTTCGGGCAGTGCGGAGAATGCGGGAACGTCAGCCAAAGTCAAGGTCTGACCAAGATCCACGTCGAAGTCATAGGTATTGACAAGCGTGCTGTTTACATCATAGAAATTAACGGTAAATACGTGCTGTACGTAGCTTACTGCATAGTAGGAGAAGTGGCTTGTGGTAAAGGTCAGCGTATCCTGATTCTTCACCTTATCAAGCATGGTTTCAACCGAATCACCAACATAGTCAATCGTTGCATGGTATCTGGAGGAATCCTTCTCGAAAGGTACGGTCACGGTTGCATTGCCACCGTTGAGCGCAGAGCCTACCAGATCAAAGCTGAAAATAACGTCGTAATCATAGTAGGAAGCAACGCCGGAGGGCCAACCGTATTCCTGACCGAGCAGAACGGATACCGTCAGGTCAACGTCCTCTTCGGTAGCGTTTGCGAGAATATTGCGCAGTGCTGCATTATCCAGCACAATGGTTACGTCGTGCGCACCGGGTCTGTCGTCACCGGTAACCACAGCGGTTACGAAGAAGGACTCGTCTACTGCTGCCAGCTCCAGAAGGACGGAGATGGACGAGGAAGCGGTCAGACGCTGGCCGATCTCCTGATAGCCGCCCATGGGCAGATTATAACCGCCCAGAGGATTGGGAATCAAAACTACGTTGTGCGCAGTCTTGGAGAAGGTTGCATCGTATACAGCGTGTGCGGTTGCAGCCGTAACGCCACGGCCGGTTGCTCTGTTGCTCCAGCCTGCAAATGCATAACGGTACTGGTAGTCAAGCACCTTGGAGGGATCGGTTACTGTGGGCTTTGTGCCGTAATCCACAACCATTTCCTTGTACAGAACACCCTCAACGTAGAACTTGATAGTTGCAGTGTACTCAGCCTTATAGGTTGCGTTGCCGGTTACTGCGGGGAGAGTCATGCCGTAGTCCTTCCAGCCCTTGAAATCAAGGTTTGTCAGGGTTGCGTCATAGGAAGGAATCTCACCGTATGCATATTCCTTGGAAACAAGATTACCAAGGATATAAAATGTAATGGTATAGGTTCTGTCGGTCTCTGCGTATACAGCGGTATAGGTTGCATCGCAAAGAGCCTCGGGAAGAGCACCCTCGTAAACGTTGCCATCCGCATCCATCCAGCCCTTGAAGGTGTAATGTGCGGTGTTGGTGCTGCCCTTTACGGGAGTGTCGCCTACGTAGGTGGGAATCGTACCGTGAGCGAAGGTATCGCTGTACAGAACGGTGCCGTCCTCATCAACGAAGGTAATGGTGTATTCATGTGCAATATACTTTGCATAAGCAACGGTATCCTTACCGGGCATGGTAGTCAGCTCGTTGCCCTCTTCATCTACCCACATGAAATCGTGGCCATCCTTGGAGAGATCGGTGCCGTAGAGCACGATCTCTGCATCGTAAGGCAGGAAGCCCTCGAACAGCACGTTGCCATTCTCATCAACATATGTAATGGCATACAGGTCTGCTACGTGAATATTAAAGGAAATATCGGAAGTGATGTCACGGGTGGGAACGTAATCACCAAGCACAATCGTTCTGCCGTAAACGGTGATGTCGATCTTGTCAAGCACGTTCTTGAGCCATGCACCGGGATTGTAGGTGGTGCTGAACGCATAGCTGAATTCGCCCTCACCCTCATAGGTGTCAGTGATAGATACATCCTTGAGTTCATCGGGGATCTTGTTGAATACAAGGTCGATTACACGCTCTGCAGCTTCATAAGCGGACTGAGCCTTTGCGGAATCGGGAATACGATCCTGGAACTTGCCGAACTCCTCGATCATGCGCTCAACGATATCCTGTGCGCGAGCGGGGCTTACGCTGTATCTGTTCGCAACACGGGTAACAACCTCGTTCAGGCGTGCGTTGTATGCCAGGCCGTCAACGTCCTTGTACTGAGTCAGAGCAGCCAGATCCTCATAGGATACCAGCTTCATCAAGTTGTAGATTGCACGAACGGTCACGGAAGCCTGCGCACCGGTGACGGATTCGGGCAGCTTTTCGATCAGAATATCACCGTACTTCTCGGTCAGCTCGAAAACGGGACGGAGAGACTCGATCTTTTCGATCAGCGCCTGCTCCTTATCGGTTGCCACGGAAGCATCTTCAAGCAATCTTTCAACAACGGTTACGTACTGATCAAAGGTCAGAAGATCGAACAGCTCGATCATTTCGCCAACCGTTGCGCACTCGGCAAGGCCTTCCACGATGGTCTTCTTGGTCTCCTCGGAAACGGAAGCGTCGTTCAATGCCTCGGTCAGCATGGATGTGAATGCCGCGGGAACAAAAATCTCAACGTGCAGATCACCGTTGGTATCCATCGCGTAATCAAAGGCAGACATTACAGTCTTTGCTGCCTTGCGGATCAGATCCAGGTTGCCATCGAGTGCGATCTGCAGCTCAAAGTCAAAGTCCTCTTTGCCCTCTGCGCCCAGCGTGATATCGTAGGAGGTGATGACACCGTCATCGCCCATCTCAATGATATCCGAAGGAGTTACGGGGTTGGAAAGCAGAGCCTGCTTGATGCCGGGAGCGGAAAAGATCTTTCCGTAGTTGCCCGCCTGAACGTCAGCAACCAGATCTGCCAGCTCGGAAACACCGTAGCCCTCGATGCCTACGACCTCATGGCCGTTGACAGCAACGGTATTGGCCTTGCTGTTGTACACGTGCTGCGCGGTGGACTTCAAGAAAGCCGTTACAGCGCTCTTGTACGCGCTCTTTGTGCCGGATGCTCTGACGTCACCCAGAATGTCACGCAGAATATCGTCATAATCGCTTGCGGTGACGTTGATGGTCAACGTTGCAACACCGTTTGCATAGGTCATTTCGTACTCATTGTAGTTGACGGGCAGATCGTTGACGTCTGCTACGATCGCCTCCACAATGTTCACGGTCGTACCGGTGATAACGATATGATCCTTCTTTGCGATCAGATATTCGTTGTTCCAATTCACGTACTCACCGGCAGAGGTAGTTGCGCTGTGAGCGGGAATCAGCTTCATGTAGGGGATCTGCTGCTCATCGATCTTGATGCCTTCTACCATCCAGACAACGGTACAGGTCTTGGTGGAATCGGGGTTATCCTTCTGATACTGGATAGACTCCTTGACCTCTTCAAAGGTAGCACCGTTCATAAGTGCGTCAACTACCACGTCAACGCCACCTGTGTAGGTGTCATCCATCAGAACGTCATCGATGACGAGATCCATGTTTTCCAGGGCCTTATCACCCTGTGCGCCGCCAAGCAAGCTGTCAGCGGACTCCTTGAATGTCGCGTCGCTATAATATTTGTCTTCCACGTAATCTTTCAACTGCTCTGCAGCGTCATCATCATCCTTGACGCTGTTATACTTGTTGAGAAGATCCATGAAAACGCGCAAGTCGTCGCTCTGGAGATCAGAGACGCTTGTGCCTTCTGCAGCGAACGCGGGAACGGTGATCACAGAGGCCAGCACTGCCAGACACAGCAACGCAATAAGCACTCTGCAACCAAGTTTTACGGTTTGCTTCATTGGTTCATCCTCCGAAAAAATGATTTTTAAGACTCGGGATATGTCAAACCCCTGCCGGCTTTTTTCCGACTTTGACGCCTTAACATTATATTATATTGCGAGGTAGTTCCATACCCATAATAGGCATAGTTTGCCCACCACCCCAATATTATGCGCATTATAGCACATTTTTTCAGATTTGTCAATAACCATCGGCTTTTCGACACATTTTTATATGCAAACGCAAAATCGGACGCAAATATGGAATTCTTGTCCAATTCTTTCGAAATATTGCACAAAATGTGAATTAGATCACTTAATTTTTCGGCATTTTTCTCATTTTCCCCTGTGCTTTTTTGCAACGGTGAAGAATGTTACAAACGTACCATTTTTGCACGTTCATAAATTATTTACAATTTTCGACAGCGATTTTTTACAAGAACATACAAAAAGCCTGTGCATCCGATCGGATGCACAGGCAAGTGCACGTTTATTTATCGGGATCTGCCGATCCCATTTTCAAAGAAGAATCAGTCCTTCTTCTTAGCAACAACGCATGCGCCCAGAGCCAGAACAGCTACGATTGCGCCTGCACCGATTACGGTGCCGCAGCTCTTTTCTTCAGCTGCATCGGTGGTAGCTTCGCCCTCACCTGCGGGAGCAGTGGTGGTAGCCTCGGTCTTATCATCGGTTTCGGGAGCCTTGGTGTCCTCAGCAGTGGTAGCCTCGGTGGGTTCCTCGGTTACGTCCTCGGTGGAAGCAACGGTTACGGAGCCCATACCGCTCAGAGTCAAAACCATACCTGCGTTCTCGGGATACCAACCGTCAGCGCCGGCCAGAGAGCCCAGAGATGCAGAGGTGCCCCATGCGCCAAGAACTGCGCCTGCGGTCTCATCACGATCCAGGTAGCAAACCAACATGTTCAGGCTGATGTCATCGGAGCCCTTCCATTCCGGAACAGGCTCGTCAGCACCGATCAGCTTAGCGGAAATGTCGTTATACAGAGTCTGCCAAGAGATAGCGAACTCAGCATACCAGCCGGAGCCATCCTCTGCCTTCTTGGTAGCGCCCTTAACGTGACCTTCTCTCCACTCTTCCTCGTCATCGGAAGCCATGGTGTAGTCAATGGTAGAAGAAACGTCGCCTTCAATGCACTGTACGGTCATGTCAACAGTACCGTCTTCCTGCAGACCGAAGGAGTAGAATACTGCTCTTTCAAAGGTTTCGGTAGCAGCAGCCCAGCCGTTGAAGTCGAGCTGGATCTGGAAAGCGTCGCCGTTATACTGATTGTCATCAGACAGACAAACGTTGTCGTCATTGATCTTGAACGCGATGTACAAGAATTCAGCATCAGCGCTGAACCAAAGGTTGATGGACCAGTTCTCATCAACTTCGCCAACCCAAGCGTCCAGGTTGTACTTGTCGATATCGTATCTCTGGAAACCACCGTTCTGCCAGTCAGAAACGTCACCGTCGAGAGTAATAACAGTAGACAGGTCTTCCTTGTACTCTGCCTTAACTTCGCCGAAAGCATTCCATTCGGACTCGTCAACTGCAGCATTTGCAGTCAGAGCGCACAGAGAAGCCAGCATAGCTGCTACTACGAGCATTGCAAAAAACTTCTTCATAAAAGTTTTCCTCCATAAAAAATTTTTTGTGTAACCGCGCAAGGCGGTAGATTACCTTTTTATGTTACAGAGATTATTTGTCTGCAATATGGACTATTTGTTAACTGTTTGTAACCTTGGCGAGTTTTTTTGTGAATACAAGTATACTTCACCAAACCGTCGGTTGTATTTTTGTGTATTTTGTCCATCAGCACTCAAACACCAGTTGAAGAGCCGTTTGACAGGCGGACGACTCGTCCAAAACAAAGCTTTCGCAAAGCGGTACAAGTTCACCGAATTCGTCACAGTAAACGGTATTTGTAAAACGTCCCGTGCCCTTGACCTTACCCAACATCACGTCACCGTACATCAGCACACAGCCGCCTCCACCGACAGCGGGCTTCTCCTTTTGTACGTGCAGCTGCTCGCACACACTCACGCAGCCGTTCTCATCGGGTGTAAAGCGGCAAAGCCCCTTTCCGGGGATATAAATTGCAAGCTCAATTCCCTCCCACTCATCGCTGACAGTATATGTCGCACGGCATGCATACGGATACTCGGTTTTGCAAGAAATGTGAATATTTTTGCCCGAAACGGTCAGGTTTGCCTCGGATTCGGTCATATACGGCACAATAACGGTATTTTCGCTCACAATATATGCATAGCGTGCGCATGCGGAAAGTCCCTCGCCGCCGCGCATGGAGCAGCACCACCACGCCTCAAAGCCATGCGTGCGCAAATCTCCGTCCGTAACGCAGGAATCACAGCCAAAGCCACCGTTTGAGCGTTGCGTGCGCAGCATTCCGTTGAATAAAATGCGATTTACAACGGGCAGATAGCGCCCATCCCCCGTAGCCGCATACAGCTGCATGGCAACCATAAAGGAATCCACCACCGCGCAGGGCTCCGTCCATTCGGGACGGCCAAACCAGTTCTGATTTTCGTAATTCACCGTCATGCCGTGCGCAAGGTACAGATCGAAAATACGCTTGGCGGCATTGAGATACTTTTGGTTGCCGTTTGCAAAATACATGCGCAGAATGCCGCGCGTAGCGGTCAGTGTGGCGTGCGTCTGCAGCTTCATGCCCACGGGATCAAGTGCCAAAAACGCATCGATCATTTCCTCCAGCATCTCGCCAAGCTGCTTTTTCAGCGGAGATTCGGGATAGATGCAATACGCATGGGAAAGACCGTCCAGCGGAATATACGCACAGCCGGTATCGGTGGACAGGTGCCAGTTGCCGCTGGTGGCAAACACGTGTCCCGATTCCGCACCGCCACCCGTGCGCAGCGCCGGATCGGTAGGATATTCGCGGTAAGTTTCTCGCAAGGGCAGAAACAGATTCCTGACCACGCCCTCGATCAGAAACAGCGTGACGTCCAGCTTCCGATATTCATAATACGCGCACAGCGCGCGCAACAGCCAGCCGTGCCCCGAAAGCTGCTGCTCATCCGCCTGCGGATGCGGCAGCTTTCTGCCCAGAAAGCCGTTGCCGTTCAATTTCTTAGCCAGCTGCTCCATGGCAGCATCCAATGCTGCGGGTTCACGCCCAGTCGCCATGGCAGTCAGGGTCTGCGAAAGCATGGCTCTGCCCTCCCAGTCACCCGGCCAGGTGTCGATGGACTGACTTTCAAAGACCAGCGGCGGCAGATACATGTCGCTCTCCAGGCGCGCGATCTGTCGTGCAAGTCTTACAGCAAGGTCGCCTCTCTGGCGCACCTTGTCGGCATCGGCGAATTGCAATACCGTGTGTTTCATGAGAACTCTCCTTAACGATTTGTTGTATTGTTAAAGTATTTGTTTTGTTTCCGGCTTGTTTGAAGGGTTATTCGGTCAGAATTCCGACGATTTCCGCAGGTTTTGCAGCAATATACGTCGCCCCTGCACGCTCCAGCTCCTCGCGGCTGCCGTAGCCAAACAGCACGCCCAAGGTGTCAAGTCCGTGCGCCTTACCACCCAGCACGTCGTGTTCGCGATCCCCGATCATGACGCACTCGCGCACGTCGGGATTGTCCAAAAGCATCAACGCACGCTCGACCACCTCAGCCTTTTTGGTGCGCGTACCGTCCATGTTGCTGCCCGCAACCGCGGTAAAATAGCCGTCCAGACCAAAATGCTCCAGAATCTGCTTGGCATAGTATTCGGGCTTGGAGGTGGCAAGGCATATTTTGATGCCCGCCGCCTGCAAATCGGCCAGCGTTTCCCTGATGCCGTCATACACAAGATTCTCAAAAATGCCCTTGACCGCGTAATACTCGCGATAATAGTCCACTGCCTTCATGGCATCGGGACGCGAAAATCCGTA
Organism: Clostridia bacterium; assembly: GCA_017452945.1. The sequence goes on from JAFTLD010000056.1 coordinate 10,368, forward strand.
ATAGACCTCAAAGGATTCATGCAAGGGAGGGCCGATGAAGCAGAAGAGCTCCTGCCTGTTCTCAACGTTGATGCCGAATTTGGCCAGCGCGTACTGCACCGATCTTGTGATGCCCTCCCCCGGATCGGTCAGCGTGCCGTCCAAGTCAAACAGCGCGTATTTGTACTTGCTCATACGTTCACCTCTTGCGCGCGACGCCACTCGATAAACTCCTCGTACGTACCCGGGCGGTCACACCAAGAGCCGTCCTCGCGGATCTCTATGATGCGGTTTGCCACAGTGTTGACCATTTCATAGTCGTGAGAACTAAACAATATGTTACTTTTGAAATCATTGAGGCCATCATTGACCGCAGAAATCGACTCAAGATCAAGATGGTCGGTAGGTTGATCGACCACAAGGAAGTTGGAACCGAACATCATCATACGCGAGAACATGCACCTTGCCTTCTCACCGCCCGACAAAACCTCTACGCTCTTATAGACGCTGTCGCCCGAGAAAAGCATTCTGCCAAGGAATCCGCGCAGATAGCTCTCGGTCTGATCCTTGGAGTACTGACGCATCCAATCCAGAATATTTTCCTTGTGTCCGTTGAAATAGGCGCTGTTATCGTGGGGATAATAGGAAGTGGAAATACTCACGCCCCACTTGTAGCTTCCGCTGTCCGCCTCATCCTCTTCCATAAGCACACGGAACAGCGCTGTGATGGCCATCTCGTTGCCCACAAAGGCGATCTTGTCGCCCTTGCCCACCATAAACGAAAGATCCTTGAACATAACCTTACCGTTTTGGGTCTTGGTCAGCTCCTTGACCGTCAGAATATCCTTGCCGGGCTCTCTGTCCATCGAAAAGCCGATAAAGGGATAGCGGCGCGAGGATACCGGCAGCTCGTACACGGTCAGCTTGTCCAGCAGCTTGCGGCGTGAGGTAGCCTGACGCGACTTTGACTTATTGGCCGAGAAGCGCGAGATAAACGCCTGCAGCTCAGCGATCTTTTCCTCAGCCTTCTTATTCTGATTCTTGATCATCTTCTGCATCAGCTGAGAGGATTCGTACCAGAATTCGTAGTTGCCCACGAACATGCGGATAGCACCGTAGTCGATGTCCACGATATTGGTACAGACGTCGTTTAAGAAGTGACGGTCGTGCGATACCACCAGCACCGTACCGAAATAGTCGGCAAGAAAATCCTCCAGCCATGCCACAGCATCCAGATCAAGACCGTTGGTCGGCTCGTCCAGCAGAATGATATCGGGATTTCCGAACAACGCCTGTGCAAGAAGGATCTTGATCTTATCCTTCTCGTTCATATCCGCCATGCTCTCCCACAGACAGGACTCGTCAAGTCCCAAGCCTTGCAAAAGCTTTGACGCATCGGATTCACTCTCCCAACCGCCAAGCTCGGCATATTCCGCCTCCAGCTCGGAGGCGCGCACACCGTCCTCGTCCGAAAAGTCCTCTTTTTCGTAAATCGCGTCCTTTTCCTTCCATACGTCGTAAAGGCGTCTGTTGCCCATGATGACCGTGTCCAACACGGTGTACTCGTCAAAGGCAAAGTGGTCCTGTCCCAGCACCGACATACGAGCATCTGCGGGAATGCTGACCTCACCGTGCGTGGGCTCCAGCGTACCGCAAAGCAGCTTTAAGAAAGTGGACTTGCCCGCACCGTTTGCACCGATGACACCGTAGCAGTTGCCGGGCGTAAATTTCAGATTGACGTCCTTGAGCAGCACCTGTCCGCCAAACTGAAAAGAAAGATTTGTTACCGTAATCATTGTGTTCCTCATTTCCATGTGATCATATTCTGTTTTATTATACCAAAATGCGCGCCCTCGGTCAAGGGCTGAAAGGATGAATTATGAAAAACTCTGCAAGAAACTCCGCAAGAAGCCCTGTCATGATTCCCGCCTATACCAAAGGAGAGGAACGCTTCAACATGATCTCGCACATTGTCGGGGGTGCTTTGGGCGTGGTAACGTTGGTGTTGTGCGTGGTCTTTGCTGCCATGAATCACAACGTATACGGCATTGTATCGGGCGCTGTGTTCGGCTCTTGCATGATCTTGCTTTACTCGGTATCCAGCATCTATCACGGGCTCTCACCGCGCTTGTCCGCCAAGCGCGTGTTCCGTGTGCTGGATCATTGCGCCATTTTTCTGTTGATCGCCGGCACGTACACACCCTTTTCTCTGTGCGCAATCAGGGAGGTCAACGTAGCGCTGGGTTGGGGGTATTTCGGGGTGATCTGGGGACTTGCAGCCGTTGGCGTCACGCTTTGCGCATTGGATATGCACCGCTTTCGCGCCATATCCATGATCCTATATCTCGGCATGGGCTGGTGTGTGGCGTTTTCGTTTGACACACTTACCCACGCGCTGCCACACAACGGCATGGTGCTTCTGTTGGCAGGCGGTGTAGCTTACACGATGGGCGCGGTGATCTTCGGGCTGGGACGCTTTCTCCGCTACGCGCATTCGGTCTTTCATCTGTTCGTGCTGGCAGGTAGCACTCTACACTTTTTAGCCGTGCTTTTGTATGTGTTATAATTTGCTTATAAAAAAGCAAGGGATGAATCATATCGGGCTGTGCAATTAGCGAAAAAATAGCAGGAATGTGTTCGGTTTTGAGCAAGTGCCTGCTGTTTTTGCAGAAATAAGACGCGAAAGAGCGACCGTACGGTGACCTCATTCGTCTCTTTGGACAGCGAAAGCAGAAGCCTATACCAAGACTTCTGCTTTTTGTTTTTATTCAATTTTTCCGCTAATTCATCAGTCCGATGAGTCAGCCCCTTTTGTTATTGAATTTTGCATTATGCGTCAATTCTTATACCACTGCTCCTCGGGTGCTTCGATCGGGCCCGCCTCCCAGCACGCTCTGTCCTGATTGCCCAGCGCGTTGCGGAAAATGACCATTTCGTCGCCTTCAAGGTCGTAGGTGTATTCCACGGATGCGTGTACGCCGTTGCCCGAGAATTTGGACTCATAGCGGCGGAACATACCGTCCTCTGCGGGGAAAGATCCTTCGCCCGTGCCGCTGTATTCGGTCAGCTCCCAAACGTCCTGCAGCGTGTCGTTCTTGTAAAGCGCGGTCATCTTGACAATGCCCACACCGGGCGCAAACCAATATTCCTTTTTGCCGCCGCGATAGCCCCAGCCCGTTGCCTCCAAGCCGCGCAGGTCAAACGCGATGTGTCTGCAGCCCTCAAACGTGCCTGCCTCAACCGTGACCGTGCAATCGTCAAGCACGTCCAGCGTCAGGTCGACCTTTCTTCTGCCGCCACCGTCATAATCAACCTGCTTGGATTCTAAGTGATAGCCCGGAATCCATGCATCACACCACAAATAACCCGTCGCATCAGCAAAAATGCTATAGAGGTGATTGTGCAGCACACAGAATTCATAGTCCGCGCACCTCGCCATATCCTTGCCTTCAAACGAATAACGCCAGTTATTGTCCCAGGTATAGCCCTTCTTGTCACGAAGCAGCGTATAAGGAGAGAAGAAATTCCATCTGCCGAATTCGGTAAAGTCGGGGTTAGCATCGGGATCGGTATCCCAGATGCGCTGCATCACCTCTGCTGCAATAGCCGTATGCACCTTTTGACGCTTGGTCTCTGCCAGCTCAGCCGCGCGCTTCATGATGCCGCTGACGTCGCGCAGCAGCCATTTGCCGTCCTTGGGATAGATATAATTGTGACGCGCATTGAGAATGTGGCCGTTCCAAGTATCGGTATAGCCCGTAACCTGTGCAAAGTACCCGTTGCTGACCACCGCTCTGCCGTTTTTGCAGGATGTGACCTCAAAATAGTTCTCGGCCGTGTATACAAAAGGCGAATCCATATCCGTGCAAACGTATGCCCAACGATTTCCGGGCGCAAAAGGCACGATTCCTTCCCCACCGCAAATCTTATATGAGCCCAGCTCCCAGCTGTGTGCTTCGGAGTCACGCGTGCTGGTCTGCGCAATCAAGCCCACACCCGGAGCAAACACGGTTTTGGTATAGGTAGTACCATAACGGTTGCCAACCATCTCGTAGACCGTGCAATGCGCGAACGTGCCTGCTACCACCGTGACGGTCACATCGTTTTCAAGGCATGTCAGCGTCATGTTGCCATCCGATGCCTTGACGCTCTGCCCCGGGCGCAGATCGGGATCATACAAAAGTCCGTCACAAAGAGAGGTGTTCCAGAACAGGGATTCATTGAGCTCAGCCGTACCACCGCGACTGTATCCGGGCTGCTCCCAGAAGTAAAGCTTTTGGCCAACGTACTGATAGATCTCGCCACGTGTGCCGTATGCCATGCCGTCGCGGTCAAACGCTTCGATTTTGGGAGCATTTGCCTTTTTCTGCTCCACCCAAAGCGCGGACAATGCGTTTGCATAGTAAACGTCCTCGGGAGTCAAAAGCTCCAGCACCTTGCGAAATGCATCCATACCCTGCTCTGTGTGATTCTCGTCCATGCTGTAGCAGCCGTACCAGAACCACGTATAGCCGACCGCCTTGACAAAGCCGTGCTGCTCCAGCTCGGGAATCTGCGTGTCGCGCATGAAGGCAAGGCGTTCTTCGCCCTTGTATTTACTGTATTCCTTGGGAACAACCGCCTGCATCACCGACTCGTTATGCCCTGCGATGGCAGACGCCTTGATTCTTGCCAGCACCTCGTCGTTTGCCTGACCCGGCAGCCACCAGTATCCCAGCAAAAGCACGTCGGCAAGCATGTGCTGCTTTTCACCGGAGTCGTCCAAGCCCTCAACAGCCGAGAGCACGGCGCGGTATTCGGGTTCAAAGCCTGTTTTGTCATTTTTGATACGCCACAGCTTGAGGTGCTCAACCTGCTCGCGTACACGCTGTACCAAAGTCTTGTTTTCGTCGTATTCCTTTTCGATCATACCGTATTCCTTTCTCAGTTGCTTTCTCCCCTCGCAAAGACGCCACTTGACAGTTCCCACCGGTACGGAAAGTCTTTGTGAGATCTCGGAAACAGACAGCCCCTTGAAGTAATGCATCTCAACAGCCTCGCGGATCTTGTCACTCAGCGCATCCACGTATAAGTGCAGCTGCTCGTCGCGCATGGCCTCTGCCACACCGATCACGCCTGTCAGCGCGTCAAGTCCGCTTTCATCCTCTGCACCCAGGTCCATGGTTTCCAAAAGATGCAGGCTGATATCCGCCGTCACGCTTCTGTAATGCGTGACAAGGCTGCGGGCGCGGTTCTTGGCAATCGAGCATACCCACGAGCCGAATTTGCCGGGATCCTTGAGTGAGGACAAATGCATCCATGCCGAAACAAAGGCGTCCTGCGACGCGTCCTCTGCGGAGAACGTGTTGCCCGTTACCTTATATGCAGTACCCTTGACCGCTCTCTCGTGCCGCAGCACCAGTGCGTCAAACGCCTGCGAATCGCCAAGCAGAGTCATTTGTACTAAGGTCTCGTCGTTTTTCTCGTTGTACTTGTTCATGTGCGTTTCCTTTCTCGCCGTCTGTTTTTTGGGGTTCACTGATAAGACGCACGGAATTTGCAAAAGGTTGGGTAGATCGAAAAAAATTTTTTCACCACCATAATATCACGATTCTGCGCAAAATGCAATATTTTTTGTCAAAAGCACTTGACAAGGCCTTTTCAGTTTGATATAATGAGTCCAAATTTGAATATCACAAACAACGACTGTGATGAAGAGGGTCGGGGTGTGACGCGTGCAGAGAGTTGTCGGTTGGTGCAAGACAACAGCAGATGCTCCATTTGGCCTATCACTTCTGAGTCGGAGGACCGAACGTTTGGCATACAGTGCAGATAAGTAGACTCCTTCCGTATTGCTGCGTAAAGGCAAAGGGCTTGACAGAGTCCGGAAAGTGACGGATTTTTCCGTAATTTGAGTGGTACCGCGGGTAATTTTACTCGTCTCAAAGGATTGCTTTTGAGGCGGGTTTTTGTTTTATTCAAATTCGTAACCATCAGTTTCAAGGATGAAAGGAGACAACAACATGGATTACAGTTTGAAAGAGGTTGCAGGGAGAATCAAGGACCTGCGAGAAGCCAAGGGCTTTACCCCTGCAGAGCTTGCAAAGCTGACAGGCGTTTCGGTTGAGGACTATCTGCTGCTGGAGCAGGGCGAGACTGATTTCAGCTTTACCTTTATTTACAAGTGCGCCAAGGCGTGCGACGTCGAGGTGGTCGACCTTTTGGAGGGACGCAGCACCACGCTGACCTCCTTTGCCATTACCAGAAGAGGCGACGGCTTAAAGATCTTAAAGCAGCACGGCGTTGAGTACAACAACTTGGCCCCCAAGTTCAAAGACAAGCTCGCAGAGCCGTTCTTGGTAAAATTCCCCTACATTCCCGAGGAGCAGAACGCGCCCATCAAGCTGAACTCCCATAACGGTCAGGAATTTGACGTGATCGTCAAGGGCTCGCTCAAGGTGCAGGTCGGCAATCACGTGGACGTTTTGCACGAGGGCGACTCCATTTTCTATAACAGCTTGATCCCCCACGGTATGATCGCGGTCAGCGAGGGCGGCTGTGAGTTCCACGCCGTCGTGCTCAATCCTCAGGACGGCCTTGTCAGCGAGGAATACCCCGAGGTTCCCTTCGTCGCCCCCAAGGCGGCTGCCGTACAAAGCAGCACGGCAACGGTTGCGGACAATTTCGTGGAATCCTCCTATGACGAAAAGGGCGTATTCAACGGCATCAAGTTCAAGAACGAGGATAAATTCAACTTCGCCTTTGACTGCGTGGACGCCATTGCGCAAAAAACACCCGATAAGCTGGCTATGATGTGGGTGGCGAACGATAAAACTGACCGCAAATTCACGTTCAGCGACATGAAAAAGTACTCGGCAAAGACCGCCAACTATTTCGAGTCCCTTGGTATCAAGAGAGGCGACACGGTCATGCTGGTACTCAAGCGCCACTATCAGTTCTGGTTCTGCATGCTGGCGCTGCACAAGATCGGTGCGATCGCAATTCCCGCGACCAATCAGCTCGTAGAACACGATTTCACATACAGATACAAGGCAGCAGGCGTCAAAGCCATCGTCTGCACCGCGGACGGCGTGGTTTCCGACGAAGCGGAAAAGGCTGCTGCAGACTACCCGGATATGTGCAAGATCCTTGTGGGCGGCAAAAAGCCCGGCTGGCACGACTTCAACGTGGAAATGGAGCGCTTCAGCACGCATTATTTCCGTACCGAGAACTCCCCCTGCGGTGACGATCCCATGCTGATGCTGTTCACCTCGGGTACGACCGGCTATCCCCGTATCGCAACGCATTCCTATAAGTACGCGCTGGGTCACTATCCCACCGCAAAGCATTGGCATAACGTAAAGCCCGGTGGGTTGCACTTCACCATCTCGGATACCGGTTGGGGTAAGGCACTCTGGGGCAAGCTGTACGGCCAGTGGCTGTGCGAGGCGGCAACCTTTACTTACGACTTTGACAGATTCCGCTCCGAGGATATCCTGCCCATGTTCGCAAAGTACGGTATCACCACCTTCTGCGCACCTCCCACCATGTACCGCTTCTTTATCAAGGAGGATCTCTCCAAGTACGATCTTTCCTCCATTCAGTACGCCACCACGGCAGGTGAGGCGCTCAACCCCGAGGTCTTCAATCAGTTCAAGAAGGCAACGGGCATCACCATCATGGAGGGCTTTGGTCAGACCGAAACCACACTGTCCATTGCGAACTTTGTGGGAACCACGCCCAAGATCGGTTCTATGGGCAGACCCAGCCCCTTATATGACATTGTGCTCTTAGATCCCGACGGCAATCCTTGCCCGACGGGTGATACGGGTGAGATCTGCATCCGCGTGGGGGACAACACGCCCTGCGGTCTTTTCATCGGCTACTATCAGGACGAGGAAAGAACCCGTGACGTATGGCACGACGGCTATTACCATACGGGTGACCAGGCAACCATGGACGAGGACGGCTACCTCTGGTTCGTCGGACGCATCGACGACGTCATCAAGTCGTCGGGCTACCGTATCGGCCCGTTCGAGATCGAGTCGGTCATCATGGAGCTGCCCTACGTACTGGAATGCGGTGTCAGCGCAGAGCCCGACGAGATCAGAGGGCAGGTAGTCAAGGCCAGCATCGTGCTGACCAAGGGCACAGAGCCCACCGACGCGCTCAAGAAAGAGATTCAGGAATACGTCAAATCCCACACCGCTCCCTACAAGTACCCCCGTATCGTTGTTTTCAAGGAAGAGCTGCCTAAGACCATCAGCGGTAAAATTATCCGAAATAAGCTCTGATTTTTACGGGTATTTTTTGCAAGATTACCAAACGAAACTTGCGAAAATCTCTTGACAGAGCCCTGCTATTATGATATAATTATAGGTAATTTCTTGAAAGGCAATGACGAAAAATTCACAAGGAACTTTCATTTTCAGAGAGTCGGCGGCAGGTGTGAGCCGACAGGAAATCCTTGCGATCTGGTTTCCGAGCCGAGGGAGGAACGCCCACGCGGTCAGTAAATCCCTCCGAGCATAGCCGCGTTAAGGCTTGGGATGCTTTTTGCATCCGCAAAGTGGCGCTTCGTGCGCAATTTGAGTGGTACCGCGGACATATCATTGCCCGTCTCAAGTCAACTTGAGACGGGCATACTTTTTCCAAGGCAGCCCTACCCAATGATTTAAGGAGAAATCAAAAGCATGAGTAATCTGACAGGACTTGAACAAAAGATCATAGAAATGGCGGCGCGTATCCGTGAGTTGCGCGAGATCGAGGGACTGAGCATTGAGTTTATGGCCAACGCCACGGGCGTTTCAACCGAGGAATACCTCGATTGCGAGGCGGGTAAGCGCGACCTCAACTTCGCCTTTATTTACCGCTGCGCGCAGGCTTTGCGCGTGGACGTCACCGAGATCATCGAAGGCTCTTCCCCGAAGCTGCAGACCTATACCCTGACGCGTCGCGGCGCAGGTCAGAAGATCGAGCAGGCGCACGGCATGAACTATTACAACATGGCCTACACCTTCAAAAGCAGGATCGCAGAGCCGCTGTTTGTCCGCGCGACCTACAGCGCAGAGGCAGAAAACGCCCCCATCGCGGTCACCAGCCACCAAGGTCAGGAATGCGATATCGTCATCGACGGCCGCCTGAAGGTACAAATCGGTGACCACGTAGAGATTCTGAGCGCGGGCGACACCATCTATTACGACTCGTCCATCCCCCACGGCATGGTTGCCGTTGGTGGTAAGGACTGCACCTTCTACGCCATCGTGCTTGACCCGGATGCAGCCGAGCAGATCAAAGCGGTCGAAACCGGCTCCGCTCCCACGCTGCCCGTACGCGACGATCAGACGCGCGTTTATCACAACTTTGTCAACACGGTAGAGGACGAAAAGGGCATTCTCAAGTCCCTTTCCTTCAAGAACACCGACCGCTTCAATTTTGCGTTTGATATCATTGACACACTGGGCCGCCAGAAGCCCGACAAGCTGGCAATGCTGCACATCTCGGGTGATATGACCGAGCGTCGATTCACCTTTGGTGACATCAAGCGTGCATCCTCGCAATGTGCCAACTACTTCAAGTCGCTGGGCATCAAGAGAGGCGACCGCGTCATGCTGATCTGCAAGCGTCACTACCAGTTCTGGTTCTCGATGCTGGCTTTGCACAAGATCGGTGCCGTGGCCATTCCCGCCTCCAACCAGCTGCAGGAGCACGACCTTTCCTACCGCTTTGAGGCTGCGGGCATTACCGCCATCATCTGCACCGCAGACGGTGACGTGGCGCATCAGGTAGAGCTGGCAGAGGCTGTCAGCCCCACTCTGAACACCAAGATCCTGGTTGGCGGTGCGCGTGACGATTGGCGCGATTTTGACAGCGAATATTCGCTGTTCAGCGGCAAATGGGAGCGCGACGAAAACTCTCCCGGTGGCGACGATCTGATGCTCATGTTCTTCACCTCCGGCACTACGGGTTACCCCAAGATCGCAGCCCACAGCTACAAATACGCACTCGGCCACTTCCACACCGCAAAATATTGGCATTGCGTGGATCCCGAGGGCTTGCACCTGACCATTTCGGATACAGGTTGGGCAAAGGCAATGTGGGGTAAGATGTACGGCCAATGGCTGTGCGAGGGCGCAACCTTCGTATACGACTTTGACCGCTTTGACGCATCGGTCATCCTTCCCATGTTTGCAAAATACAATATCACCACCTTCTGTGCTCCCCCCACCATGTACCGCATGATGATCAAGCAGGATCTTTCCAAGTACGATCTCTCCTCGGTCAAGCATGCAGCCATCGCGGGCGAGGCACTCAACCCCGAGGTCTACCACCGCTTCAAGGAGCTGACTGGCCTCTCTCTTATGGAAGGATTCGGTCAGTCCGAGACCACGCTCGTCATCGGTAACCTTGCCGGCATGACGCCCAAGATCGGCTCTATGGGCAAGCCCGTACCGCTCTACGACGTCAGCATCGTGGATCCGGACGGAAATCCCGTGGACGTGGGTGAATCGGGCGAGATCGTCATCCGCACCGATAAGGAACATCCCAACGGCCTGTTCCAGGGCTACTACAACGCCCCCGAAAAGACCGCGGAGGTATGGCACGACGGCTACTACCACACAGGCGACGTGGCATGGCGTGACGAGGACGGCTACTACTGGTACGTCGGCCGCGTGGACGACGTCATCAAGTCGTCCGGCTACCGCATCGGGCCGTTCGAGATCGAAAGCGTCATCATGGAGCTGCCCTACGTGCTGGAATGCGGTGTCAGTGCAGCGCCTGACGAGATCAGAGGCCAGGTGGTCAAGGCCAGCATCGTGCTCACGGGCGGCAAGCAGCCCTCCGAGGAGCTCAAAAAAGAAATCCAGCAGTACGTCAAATCCCGTACCGCTCCCTATAAATACCCCAGAATCGTGGTCTTCTGCGACAGCCTGCCCAAAACGACAAGCGGAAAGATCATCCGCAACAAGCTGTGATGAACACCAAACGCATTACACTTTTCGTCGGACACTACGGCAGCGGAAAAACCAATCTGGCAGTCAACTACGCAACACATTTGCACAGGCAGGGCAAGCGCGTGGTCTTAGCTGATATGGATATCGTCAACCCCTATTTCCGCTCCAAGGACAGCGAAGATGAGCTTGCCGAGCTGGGCATTCAAACGCTCTCTTCCCCTTACGCCAACACCAATCTGGACGCGCCCGCCATGCCCGCCTCGTTTTACGGGATCTTCGAGCATCGTGACTCGTACGCCGTGCTTGACGTGGGCGGTGACGACCGCGGTGCGGTGGCACTGGGCAGATACGTGGACATGATCAAAGCGGAAGACGATTATCAGATGATCTTTGTGGCAAACGCGTTCCGCGCGCTGACCCCCACCCCGGAGGATGCCTTGGAGGTGCTGCGCGAGATCGAGGCGGCCTGCAAGCTGCCCGTGACGGCGATTGCCAACAATTCGCACCTTGGCGAGTTTACCGATGCCGATACCGTACTTGGCTCACAGGACTACGTTGATCGGTTGTGCGAGCTTGCCGGCCTGCCGCTGGTCATGACCGCATTCGAGCAGCGCTTAGCTCCCGCACTCATGGACAAGGTGGCGCATCCATTCCCCATCACTTTACAGAAAAAATACTACTGATACATAACGGAGGACCCCAATATGGCAAAATTAATTATCGATGCCGAACGCTGCAAGGGCTGCGGACTTTGCGTGGCAAACTGTCCCAAAAAGCTTTTGCAGATCGCAAAGGATAAGATCAACTCCAAGGGGCATTGCCCTGCAGAGATCACCGATATGTCCGCATGTGTGGGCTGCGCAAGCTGTGCGCTGATCTGCCCCGATTGCGTGATCACGGTGGAACGCTAAGGAAAGCGAGGAATTACCAATGTCTGATAAGGTACTTATGAAAGGCAATGAAGCCATTGCCGAAGCCGCCATTATGGCAGGCTGCCGTCATTATTTCGGCTATCCCATCACCCCCCAGACCGAGATTGCTGCTTACATGGCAAAGAAAATGCCCAAGATCGGCGGTTGCTTTTTGCAGGCCGAGAGCGAGATCGCGGCTATCAATATGGTCTACGGCGTTTCCGCTGCGGGCAAGAGAGTCATGACCTCCTCGTCCTCTCCCGGAATCTCGCTCAAGAGCGAGGGCATTTCCTATCTGGCAGGTGCAGATCTGCCTGCGCTGATCGTCAACGTACAGCGCGGCGGCCCCGGTCTTGGCGGCATTCAGCCCTCTCAGTCCGACTACTTCCAGGCAACCCGCTCCTGCGGTCACGGTGACTTTCACCTGATCGTGCTTGCGCCTTCTTCCGTACAGGAAATGGCAGAGCTGACCGTCAAGGGCTTTGACCTTGCCGACAAATACCGTATGACCTCCATGATTTTGGCCGACGGTACCATGGGACAGATGATGGAGCCCGTTTCTCTTTCCGACATCAAGCCCGCATCGGTGGAAAAGCCTTGGGCTGTGACCGGCACAAAGCTTGAGAGAAAGCACAATATCGTCAACTCGCTGTCCTTGGTTCCCGAGGAGCTGGAACAGCAGAATTTCGACCGCTTTGAGCGTTATCGCCTGGTGGAAGAGAATGAAGTTATGTATGAAGAATTCATGATGGAGGATGCCGAGATCTGCATTGCCGCCTTCGGTATTGCAGCCCGCGTATCCAAAAACGCCATCATGGCAGCAAGAGCCAAGGGCATCAAGGTAGGTATGATCCGTCCCATCACGCTCTGGCCCTTCCCCAAAAAGGCATTCCGCAAGGCAGCCGATCAGGTAAAGGCATTCCTGTCCGTGGAGCTTTCCATGGGTCAGATGATCGACGACGTCAGACTTGCAGAAGAATGCATCCGTCCCGTATACCTATGCAACAGAGCGGGCGGTATGATCCCCTCTCCCGAGCAGGTGCTCGAGAGCATTGAAAAAATCGCAGGAGGTAACTGATCATGGTAGTTTTCAAAAGACCGCACGCTTTGGCGGATATGACCATGCACTACTGCCCCGGCTGCACGCACGGCATCGTGCACAGACTGGTTGCAGAGGTCATGGATGAGCTGGGCATTGAAGGAAATACCGTCGGTGTTGCCCCCGTTGGCTGCTCGGTTATGGCATATAATTATTTCAATTGCGACATGGTCGAGGCTGCACACGGCCGCGCACCTGCCGTTGCAACCGGCCTCAAGCGCGCCAATCCCGACTCGGTGGTCTTCACCTATCAGGGCGACGGCGACCTCGCTTCGATCGGTATGGCAGAAACGGTTCACGCTGCTGCACGTAACGAAAATATTACGGTCATTTTCATCAACAACGCCATTTACGGCATGACAGGCGGCCAGATGGCCCCCACCTCCCTGCCCGGCCAGGTCACACAGACCTCTCCCTACGGCAGAGATACCACGCATTGCGGCTATCCCGTCAAGGTTTCCGAGATGCTCTCTCAGCTCGAAGGCCCGCAGTACATTGAGCGCGTGGCCGTAACCAGCGTTGCAGGCATCCGCAAAGCAAAGAAGGCCATTCTCAAGGCATTCAAGAATCAGATAGAGGGCAAGGGCTTCTCTTTGGTTGAAGTCATTTCCACCTGCCCGACCAACTGGGGCATGACGCCCGAAAAGGCAATGCAATGGGCAAATGAGAACATGATCCCCTATTATCCGCTGGGCGTTTACCGCGACAGAGATGCACAAACCAAGGAGGACGCACAGGCATGAGTACTTTACAGATGTTGATCGCCGGCTTTGGCGGCCAGGGCGTTTTGTTCCTTGGCAAGATCGTGGCTTATCAAGGGCTGATCGCTGACAAGCAGGTCAGCTGGCTGCCCTCCTACGGTCCAGAAATGCGCGGTGGCACCGCAAACTGCTCCATCATCATCAGCGACACCCCCGTCGGTTCGCCCATCGTGGCAAATCCCGACTGTCTGGTTGCTATGAACCTTCCCTCACTTGACAAGTACGAGGATGCCGTTGTTCCCGGCGGCAAGATCTTTGTGGACAGCACGCTGATCACCCGCAAGATCGCACGCGACGACGTGGACGCCTACTATATTCCCGCAACGCAGATCGCCAACGAAATGGGAATTCCCACGCTGGCAAATATGATTATTCTCGGCAAGGTGCTGCGCGAGTGCCCCGAGATCGGCATGGACTACCTCGAAGCCGCTATGGGCAAGGTAGTCAGCGCCAAGAGAGCCAACCTGATCGAGCAGAATCTGAACGCCATCAAGCTGGGCTACGATTATCAAGCATAAGGAGTTTTTTATCATGTTGGATATTAAGATCATTGAAAATCTCGAAACCCATGAGCTTCCCGAGGAAAGCAAGCTGGGCTTTGGCCGCTATTTCACCAATCACATGTTTATCATGGACTACAACAAGGAACAGGGCTGGCACGATGCCAGAATCGTTCCCTTTGGCAATATTTCCCTGCACCCTGCCTCTACTGTACTGCACTACGGTGCCGAGATCTTTGAGGGCCTGAAGGCTTACCGCCGCCTGTCTGACGGCAAGGTCCAGCTGTTCAGACCTCTGGAAAACATCCGCCGTATGAACGTGTCGGCAGAAAGACTCTGCCTGCCCGCTATCCCCGAAGAGGATGCGCTGCAGTGCTACACCGAATTTGTCCGCCACGAGCAGGCTTGGGTTCCCCATACCGAGGGTACCTCGCTCTATATCCGTCCCTTCCTGTTTGGCAATGACCCCTATCTTGGCGTTCACGGTGTCAATGAAGCTGTATTTATGATCATCGCCTCTCCCAGCGGCTCTTACTACAAGGAGGGCATCAACCCCGTCAAGATCATGATCGAGAGCGAAGACGTACGTGCCGTCAAGGGCGGTACGGGTCACATCAAGTGCGGCGGTAACTACGCTGCCAGCACAAGAGCGGGTGACAAGGCCGAAAAACAGGGCTACTCTCAGGTGCTGTGGCTGGACGGTGTAGAGCGCAAGTACATCGAAGAGGTGGGCGCGATGAACGTCATGTTCAAGATCAACGGGGAGATCGTTACCCCCGCACTCACAGGCTCCATTCTGCCCGGTATTACCAGAAAATCCTGCCTTGAGGTGCTGCGCGATGCGGGCTATTCCGTTTCCGAGCGCCGTCTGAGCGTTGACGAGCTGATCGCGGCTGCCGAGAACGGCTCGCTGGAGGAGGCTTGGGGTACGGGTACGGCTGCGGTCGTATCTCCCATCGGTGAGCTTTGCTATGCAGGCGTTCGCTACCCCGTCAGCGGTGGTAAGATCGGTACCGTGACACAAACCCTGTACGATACGCTGACAGGTATCCAATGGGGCAAGATCGAGGACACCAAGGGCTGGACATACGAAATCTGATAATCTGAAAATTGGAGAATACCACTATGCGCAATCTCGTCATCAATGATATTACCCTTTGTACCAAGAAAGCAGCAGACGTGCTTTCTTTCCGCGAAAAGGTGCAGGCAGCCAGACTGCTTGGGAAGATGCACGTCTCCCAGATCACCCTGCCGGTCATGAAAAGCCATAAAGCAGATGCTCTCTTGGCTCGCACCGTAGCATCGGTCGTCACCGATTCCGTACTGTGCGCACACATCAGTCCGGACGCATCCGACGTCGAGGAGGTATATACCTCGATCAGCACAGCCAAGAACAAAAAGCTGGCGATGGCACTGCCCATGTCGCAGGCACAGCTGGAGTTTTTCTATCATCTTAAGCCCGCAGGCGCACTGGACACGGTCAAAAACGGTATTGCCGCAGCACGCGCACTCTGCGAAGACGTGGAGTTTGTGGCAGAGGATACCATGCGCAGCGATTATTCCATTCTGACAAGCTGCATCAATGCAGCCATCGAGGCAGGCGCTACTACAGTCACCCTTTGCGATCCCGAGGGTTATGCGCTGCCCGGTGAAATGATCGCATTCGTACAAAAGCTCAAATCGGACGTTCCCGCGCTGGAGAACGTTTGCATCGGGCTTCATTGCTCGGACGCTTGCGGACTGGGACTTGCCACCACGTTGGAAACGCTGCAGGCAGGTATTTCTCAAATTTCGGTTTGCTGCGCAGGCAATCAGGCTCCTAACACCGCTGCAATGCTGGCAATCCTCTCACAAAGATCCGAGCAGCTGGGCGTTTGCACGTCGGTGCTTTATACCGAGGCCAAGAGCTGCGCCTCTGATGCCGCACGCCTGTTTGATAAAAAGGCAGGAGCCAAGACCGCAGCCATTGCGCAGACCGAAGAAGAGAGCTTCAAGCTGGATGCCAACACCGACAAGCATGCCGTGCTTGCCGCGGTTGCCAAGCTGGGCTACACACTGTCCGCAGAGGATTCCACACGTGTATATGAGGAATGCAAGAGAATTGCTCAGAACAAGGCCATCGGCACACGCGAGCTGGACACCATCGTGGCAACAGTTGCCATGCAGGTCCCCTCGACCTACCGCCTGGTCACCTACGTCATCAACAGCGGCAACACCTTCTCCTCCTCTGCACATATCACGGTTGAAAAGGGAGACAAAACGCTGCAAGCCATCTCGCTTGGCGACGGCCCGATCGACGCTGCCTTCAAGGCACTTGAACAGATCGTCGGCCACCATTACGAGCTGGACGATTTCCAGATCCACGCCGTGACCGAGGGACGCGAGGCCGTGGGCTCTGCCCTTGTCAAGCTGCGCTCGGGTGATGCATTACACGCAGGTCAGGGCGTTTCCACCGACATCATCGGCGCCTCCATCCGCGCATATCTTGACGCGCTCAACAAGATCGTTTACGAGGAGGGACGCGCGTGAAGCTTTCGTTTTCCAACCGCAAATGGACGTCCTGTTCCTATGCAGATCTGCTCTCACTCTGTGACGTCACGGGCATGCAGGGTCTGGAGCTTTACGACGTTGCCGATACCCTGGGTGCTCCCGGCCAGCCCTTTGACATAGCCAATGCCAGAAGCACCATGCATACGCTGATTGATAACCGCATCACCGTCGTATGCTTTGATACCTCGGCAGATATTTCCGACCCCGACAGCCAAAACTGCGTTGCAACGCTGCGCTCCTATATTGAGTTGGCTGCTGCTTTCCGCGTGCCTTACGTGCGCGTGCATACCCGTACCGACGGCAAGGATTGCTTTGATACGGTCTGTAAAAACATAGAGCCGCTGTTGCCCTACGCCAACGAAATGGGCGTAACGCTGCTTTTGGAAACGGCAGGCTGCTTTGCGCACACCGACTCGCTGCGCGAGATTCTCAATCACTTTGCAAGCGACAGTCTGGGCGCACTTTGGGACATGTACAATACCTGCTTTGAGGCCAAGGAATCCCCCGAAACCACCATTACCAATCTGGGTGCATACGTCAAGCACGTACACGTCCGCGATGCCAAGGACGGCGAATATTGCTTTATGGGCGAGGGTGACCTCCCCATGGAGGACTTGGTTCGCGCCCTGTCCTCGGTCAACTACGACGGCTTTGTGTCGCTGGAATGGGATCCCGACTGGATTCCCGACCTTGGTGATCCCGAGATCATTCTGACGCAGTTCTCCACCTACATGGAGCGTTTTTCCGACACCTCTCGCGCACAGGATCACCTGTATGACAACAACGCGCACACAGGCAAGTATGTATGGAAAAAGGACACGCTGATCGATATGACCTTCTCAGGGGTACTCGATCGCATGGTGGAGCTGTTCCCCGACCAGTATGCATTCAAATACACCACGTTGAATTATACACGCACCTACGCGCAGTTCCGCCGTGACGTGGACAAGTGCGCACGTGCGCTGATCTCGCTGGGCGTCCGTCCCGGCGCAAAGGTAGCTGTCTGGGCAACCAATATCCCCGAATGGTATATCGCCTTTTGGGCGGTAACCAAGATCGGTGGTGTGCTTGTCACCGTAAATACCGCGTATAAGATCCACGAGGCGGAATACCTCTTGCGCCAGTCGGATACGCACACGCTGGTCATGATCGACGGCTACAGAGATTCCAATTACCGTCAGATCATCCGCGAGCTTTGCCCTGAAATGGCAGAAACGCCCGCAGGCGAGCCTCTGCATTGTAAGCGCTTGCCCTTCCTGCGTCGCGTCATCACCTGTGGCTTTGAAGAGCCCGGTGCACTGACCTGGGAGCAGGCTTTGACTTATTCCAAAAACACCCCCCGCGAAGAGCTTTCGCGTCTGGCGGCAGCCGTATCACCGCACGACGTCTGCAACATGCAGTACACGTCGGGCACAACGGGCTTCCCCAAGGGTGTTATGCTGACGCACTACAATATCGTCAACAACGGCAAATGCATCGGTGACCGCATGGACCTTTCCACCGCGGATCGTATGATGATCCAGGTACCCATGTTCCATTGCTTTGGCATGGTACTTTCCATGACCGCAGCTATGACGCACGGTGCATCCGTTTATCCCCTGCCCTATTTCTCGCCCCGTCCGGCACTTGCCTGCATCCATCAGGAGCGCATCACCGCCTTCCACGGCGTTCCCACCATGTTCATTGCGCTCTTAGAGCATCCGGATTTCGCCAAGACCGATTTCTCGCACGTGCGCACCGGCATCATGGCAGGCAGCCCCTGCCCCATCTCGGTCATGCGTGACGTGGTCGATAAGATGCACATGAGCGAGATCACCATCGTATACGGCCAAACCGAGGCCTCGCCCGGCTGCACCATGTCCTCGACCGACGACCCATTGGAGGTTCGCGTAGGTACGGTAGGACGTGCGTTGCCCGAGATCGAGTGCAAGGTGGTCGATCCCGAAACTGGCGAAGAAATGCCCGTGGGACAGAACGGTGAGTTCGTCGCGCGCGGATATAACATTATGAAGGGCTATTACAAAATGCCCCGCGCAACCGCTGCCGCCATTGACAAAGACGGCTGGCTGCACACGGGCGACTTGGCTGCCATGACCGAGGAGGGCAACTTCCGTATCACGGGCAGACTCAAGGATATGATCATCCGCGGCGGTGAGAACATCTACCCCAAGGAGATCGAGGAATTCATCTATACCCATCCCAAGGTCAAGGACGTACAGGTCATCGGCGTTCCCGACGAACAGTAC
>JAFTLD010000019.1 GCA_017452945.1 Clostridia bacterium
GAATTCTCTGAAAGCATGGCAAGTGTATTGCACCCCTTGGTCACTATGGAACATCAAACTTTTGGGTTCACCACGCCATCGAAAAGCCTTCGAGAAAGTTTCAATGGTGAGCATCGTATCAATACGATCCGACACAGCGTACGTTAAGTCCCACGGTTATGCCGGACAGACCCGTTGCAAGCTGCTTGCAGAAAAGCATAGCAGAATACGAAAAGTTAAAAAACACAGAACGCCCTCTTCGCTTGATCTCCGAAAAGGATGCCTTGAAGCTTTTGAGGCTTGCAAAGAAAGAGAGAAAAGAAGATTTCAAGAAAGCTTTACCCAAAGCCAAATCTATCGATATTGAAGAGATAAGCTATGCACCTGTTTTGCCGTATTATTTGATTGCGAATGGCGGTTATCTTTCCGATGAATATGAATTTCTCCCTATCGATATGGCCATCAAGGAAAACGATTTATTTGCCGAAGAGCTGCTTGCCGAAGAATTGCTCGAAACCAAGCCGGACGGCATTGTGATCGCAAAATGCCCTGATGGAGATAAGGTGTTGCTTTGTAAGGATGGCAAGGTCATACGATTCAGTCACGAAGCACCCGTTGCAACTGAAGAATGGGGCAGTTTGGCTCAATTTGTCGCTGACGCGATTAACGAATAATTGATGCCATAAATACACGCCTGCGGCGTGATTTGGGACGCGGCATGCGCACCAAAACCGTGGACGGATTCGAACCGGTGAAACGGTTAAAATGTTTGCAGAGTTGTGGTATAATGTAGAAAAGAGAGGCGGTGAAGGCGTGAAAAAAGAAATATTGAATGGTACTCGTATCCCTTACGAGCTTTCCGTGGAAGAACTGAGCAAGATGTTATCTTCCCCGAATATGAAGGATTTTTCTCTTGCGTGCGAAGCCTTATCCTACAAAAATGACGTTGCTGCGTACGAGGCTATGAAATCCTATATAAACGACAAGGATAAATACCGCAGACTGTACATCTTAAAAACGATTTTCCGTCATCCCCGAGCCGTTGAGCTGGTCGGATTTCTTGAAAGCGCAATCACCTCCGAGGATGATTTGTTTGTGGAAAACGGACTGCTTGTGATATCCGAGTATCAAATTAAAGTTCCCGATCCATTGTTGCTCTCGGTGATTGACAAGCATTTGCCAAAACTCTACACGGCTATACGCTCATTAACCACGCTTGAAATCAGCCAAGAAAACTATGCAAAGCTGACAACGCTTTTTTCAAAAGCGGAACAATGCTCTCAAAAAGAATTTATCGGTGAAATACTCGCTAACAAATATCTCCCCTCTAAATCAAATGAATTATTCGAATTATTCGGTCGCGATCAATTTGCCGGGATCAGACTGCTTGCAGTGAAAATAGCAAAAGAATACGGATATAATCTTTCAGCTTTCCTGTCCGATATCGACGGTCACGTTCGCAAGCTGGCCTCAAAGTCTCTTGGAAACTTATCATTTCTTGCAGACTACCTTTCAAAGTATCGCATTGACATTTCCGATGATCTGGAATCCGCAATAATCTATAACCCCAATAGCCAAGACCACCTGTACGTTGAATACGACAAGGCAGATGAGACCTCACCCTATGTGCTTGCATTTTCATTTCAGCACGTTCATTTGCCCGACATGGAAAGTGCCAAGGAATGGATAGATGCCGTCACAAGTGAAGAGATTTTTTCAATTGAGTATTTCTGCGGTGAACACCGTCGGTTTGGCGGACAGATCAGCGCGCAAAAGCTGAGCCATTTATCATATGATGATTTAGAACAGGATACCGGCTATTACGGTATAACCAAACTATTTCAAATAGTCGATCATTTCAAGATCAGAGGCTGGAGCAAGAAAAACGATTTTGACGGATATTTTGTAAAAAAAGACAACGCCATTCAAATAGATAAAAGATTCAATGACAAAAAATCGGATCGGTAACGCCAAAGGAGGAACGGAATGCGCACGCACAGCAATTATCAAAACAAGCTATTTTCGGTTCTCGGTGACTCCATAAGTACGCTTTGGGGCTACAGCGTCCCCGATTACGCTGCTTATTACGATCTTTCGAACGCGCTGGCAGCGGATATCCTTTCCAAGGCGGACACTTGGTGGGGAGATGTCATAGAGTACCTTGGCGCAGAGCTTTTGGTCAACAATTCCTTTGGCGGCAGCACTGTCTGCTGGGATCCTCGCTATGAGATCCCCTCCCACGGCTGCAGCGACGAGCGCACCTCGGCACTTGACCAAGACGGCAGATTGCCCGACGTCATTATGGTCTTTATCGGCCTCAACGATTGGGGCCGAGGTAAAGCAGTTTGGGCAAAGCAGGATGATTTTGAAGATCTGTCGGTTTTTTCCGTGGCTTACAGCCGCATGCTGAATAAATTGGCAAGCAATTACCCGGGCGCAGAGCTGTGGTGCTTCACCTTCCCCGTCAGCACGTGCACACGAAACCCGGAATTTTCCTTTCCCTATTGCCGCGGCGGAATACATATTGAGGAATACTGCAAAGCCATACGCACCTGTGCTCAAAAAAGCGGATGCCGCGTGATTGACCTGTACGATCCCGCTAACCCTTATGACACGGTGGATAACTATCATCCGAACAAAGAAGGCATGAAAACGATCGCATCAGCGATACTTGAACAACTGTAACAGGAGGAATACGGACATATATGATTATAGATTCACACGCACATTACGCACACGAACGCTTTGCCGGGGAATTTCCCTATCTTTGCAAACGGGACGGTGCTTATGCCGTAGCGCACGGCACGCCGGAAACGCTGCTCTGCGAAATGCAACAAAACGGCATTGTCGGAACCATTGAAGCCTCGATCGGCTATGAGGATCTGGACGGACAGATGGCGCTGGGCGCAACCCTGCAGCCTTACATGCGCACGACCGTGGGCGTACATCCCACAAGATGCATCCATACCGATTGGAAAAATCGCAAAAAGCTGCGCGGATACGTGCAAAGCAATCACCCCGTTGCCATTGGCGAAACCGGCCTTGACTATCACCATCCGCGCAAGGAGCAGCGCAGATTGCGCCAGAAGATGTGGTTTCGCTATCAGTTAAAGCTGGCCGACGAGTTGGCACTTCCCTTGGTCTTGCACATCCGCAAGGCGGATGCCGACGCGCTCAGAATTCTCAAAGCAAACCGCAAGCGTCTTCACGGAGGTGTGGTACACTGCTTTACGGGGGATGCGGAGCTGGCAAACCAATATATCGCGCTTGGCCTTTGCATCGGCATTGGCGGCAAGCTGCTTTGGGACAATGAGGAGGGACGCGAGATCTGCGAGGCGGTCAAGAGCATTCCGCTCTCGTCCATTTTAGTGGAAACAGACGCACCCTTTGTGCTGCCCGACACGGGCGACCTGCAATGCAGCAAAAATCAGCGCAGAAGGCTGTGCAATTCTTCCCTGATCCTGCCCGACGTCATTCGCAAGATTGCCGAGCTGCGGGGGGAGGCGTATGAAACGGTCGAAAGCGCAATATATCAGAACACCCTGCGCCTGTTCCGATTGACTGACCCGAACTGAACGACAACGCGAAAAAAACAAGAAAGGCAATAAACGTATGGATATCTGGGCCAAGATTTTAAGCTCTGCACTTATTCCCGTGGTGGTGGGAGTGGTGCTTGCGCTGATGCGATTTCACGGGGATACCCCCCGAGGGCTTGTGCGCTACGGCAAATTCATGGGAATCATTTCCACGGTTCTGCTGGCACTTATGGCCGGCTTTGCCCTGCTCTGCGCATTCGCAGGCAAGCGTTGGGATCTTTCGCTGCTGTTTTTTGCAAATTCCCTGATTCCCGCCGCGCTGCTGTTGGCTTACTTCAATTTCAGAATCCGCTACGATGATCAGGGCTTTGAGATCAGGGGCATGCTTGGCGTGACGCGCAGATACACGTACGATCAGATCACGGGCATCAAGCATGGTGCGCAGGATGCAACGCTGCGCATGGCCAAACGCCGCGTCAGCGTGGATGATTTTATGCTCGGCAGTCGGGAATTTATCGCGCACGCGCAAAAGCAATACAAAAAGCAGGCAAAAGGTGAAACGATTCCGCCCATCAAGCCGCGGATCGATCCGTTTGGCGGACACGTGCGCGAGCCGGGGCTGTACGTATTCCTGATCATTCTTTTGGAGATTTTGGGGATCGGTATGTTCCTCTTCAGCATTTTTACACCTTCCTGCCCCCGACCGATCCGGAAAAAGCCGCCCAAGAGGAGGTTTGCTTTGTTTCCTGCCAAACAGAGGATAAGGATCTTGTGCTTTACACCGAGGACGGTCTGCTATACAAGATCGACGACGCGGGCGACCGCTTTGACGCCCAAAGCATCCGCGAGATCTGCGACGCGCACACGACCGTGACGGTGCGATACAAGCAATTCAACGCCTCTGAAAAGGACGGAGGCCCGTACCGTAGCGTTCTGACCATATCAGACGGACAAGACGAGATCTTTGGCTTTGATCAATACGCAGAGCTGCACAAAAAGGCCAATCTGATATCCATTCCCATAACGCTTGGGCTGTGGCTGTTTTGCACGTTTTATGCTGTCGGCATATTGGTCGTCGGGCGCAATCCGCACAAGTACAAGCACCGGATCGTTCGTTTCTTTTTTAACGAAGCACATATTGAATACTAAGAACGATTTATAGGAAAAAGGCTGTCCCGATGGGGCTACGCAATTAGTGAAAAAACAGCAGGAATTTGTTCAAGAATGAGCAAGTTCCTGCTGTTTTTGTTAGCATATAGCGGTGAAGGAGCGTCCGTGTGGCAACCCCCACCACCGCAACCGCGTCGAGCATTCCGCGGATGCTCCGCGAAATTCTCTTCCGCTGCGGTCCCCCTCCCACAGCGGGGAGGCTCATTGACGTGTCTGTTTTTGTCTGTTTGTCCGCTTTGGGAAGGCGATTTCATCCATTTTGCTCCTGTTTCTCGGTACGGTTGCCCGACACAAATCCTCCCTGCTGCGGGAGGTGAACCGCAGCGGAACGCAGTTGACCGAGGCACGAGGGAAACAAGTGACGCGGTTGCGGTGGTAGGGGTTCCCATACGGACGCTCTTTCACCAAGAGCAGAACGTGAAAAAGCCACCACGTATGTGATGGCTAATTTCATTTATCTCCGCTATTTCCACAGCCCCATCGGGCCGCACATTCGGTTTATTGAAGTTTTAATCCTCCGCTTTCTTCCACGCGCGCACGATGCGGATATCGCCCTTTTGCCAGGTCATATCCAGCACGTCACCCGAGCGCACCAGCACGATCTGCTCGTTCTCCTCGGTAAACGCCACGCGATACACGTTGCCGTCCTCGCCCGTCAGGTATGCGTAGGTGACTCCGTCCAGCGTCAGGAATTGCACGTCTGCAACCGTCACGATACCCTGCTCGATCTCGGCAGGATCCTGCGTGTCCACGCCCGCGCCCGCCAGCATTTTGAGATATGCCGACACCGCCTGTTGCTGCGTCTCACCGATCGCCACCATGGTATACTGGCGCACGTTGACCAGCGCGTACAGCTTGACAAGGCCGTTGTTGTCCTTGAGCACCATGATATAGGTCGGCACACCCGAAATATTGACCAAGGACGGGAAGGACGCAACGTACTCCTTTTCCTGCACCTCGCCCTCGGCTGCGTGCATGGCCGAATGCTCCTCCGCACCGATGACGGGATAGTAACGGTACTCGCCCGTACGTGCGTTGGACAGAATAAAGCCGATATTGGAGGCATCCGAGGTGACCGAGGTCACGCCCGTGAAGTACCACACGTCATCGTCGAACATCAGATATCCGTAGTCGTCGGTGGTCTGCTTGCAGCCCTTGTTTCCGATGATGCTGTTGATAAAGCCGCCCGCATAAAGTCCCTGCCAGTCGTACTTCCGGCAAGCAAGCTCACCGTCAAATACCACATCCACCCATTGCGGCACGTCCTCGACCGCATACAGCGTGCTGGTGCCGTCCAGAGGGTTGAAAATGATCAGCTCCTCGACGTCATACGCACCGAACAGACCAACGCGAGGGGTATAGCAGGAAATGCAGTAATAGGGATTTCCCTGTTCGTCCACCTCAAAGCTGACGTCCTCCAGATCAAAGATCTTGGTGGGATAGTC
This sequence comes from Clostridia bacterium, assembly GCA_017452945.1. The sequence goes on from JAFTLD010000019.1 coordinate 6,131, forward strand.
AAAGCGCACCTTGCGCATCAGATCGTCCTCAAAATAGCCGCTTTGCGCGTAACGAATGCCGCTTTCGGCTTCATAATACTCCGCAGTATTGCCCAAGGTATCCACCATAATGTAGCCCGGAATGCCCTGTGCGCGGTTGCCGATCCACTTGAAAAAGCCGTCGTATTCCAGGTGCGTGATCTTGATGGGCTTTCCATGGTAGTTGATCTGCGTATAATCATCGCTGACCACGTATTGCGACACCACGCCCGCAAGCGCACCCAGCTTACGGTCACCCAGCATGCGCGCGGAGTTGGTATCCATGAGCGCAATGTTGGTGATCTCCTTGGTCTCGGGCATATCCTCTTCAAACACGCGCTCCTGTACCGTGATCACGTCGGCATATGCCGTGGCATTGAACACCACCGAGGAGATCACCGCACCCACGAGCAGCACAAGCACGGGAACGGTCAGCAGCACGTAGGTGATGATTGCAAACACGTTTTTTTGAAATATCGACCAAAACGAAGGCATCTTGGGCGCAGTTCCTCTGCGCTTGAGTACGATCAGATCGGAGATCGGATACGCTTTAAAGAACGTGGTGAACTGACCAAAGCGCAAGGAGCGCAGAGCCACGGCCAAGCAAATCGCGCCGAACAGCACAAAGCCCCAAAAGGAAGGACTGAATGCATTGAGCGGCGGCAACAGGAAATAATAGTACGCACCGATCAGGGCAAGCGCCACAAGCAGGCGCAGAACGGTAAATATGACCGCATTCAGCTTATCGGGTGCGTTTTTTTGATCCGACTTCTTAGACATAAGAAACCTCCCGTATGTTTTTTATCAGTATAGCATATTTTCCCCTGCTTGTCAAATACATTAGAATAGATTTTGCATACGGAGGAAGCTATGAAAAAAAGAGGACTTTCCAATATGATCTTGTGCTGCCTGCTGTGCTGTGCGCTGTGCTTTGCGGGCTGTGCGTCCAAGTCCCCTGCCCCCGACCGTGTGCTTTGCGCCCTGACAGATGCCGAAATCGGCTTACCGCCGGGGCAGATCTATCTTGCAGGCGCACAGCCCCATGAGGCCGCCTATCTTTCCGATGATATGATCTCCACCCTATACGGAAACGGAGAGCTGCCATGGCAGCTCTCCTTGGTGGAAGATTACGGAATATTTTTGAGCACAGCGCAGCACCCTTGCGAATTCGCAGCGTTTTTGTGCTATTCACGCAGCGATACCGATCTGGTAGCCGCCATGTGCCACGCACGGCTGGATCTGCTCCGTGCGCATTACAAGGGCACGGAGTACGAGTTATACACGAACGAGGCGCGCGTGGCTGTGGCGGGCAGGTACGTGCTGCTGTTGATCAGCTCGGATGCCGATCACGCGCTTGACGTGGCAAGGCGGGTGATTGGATGATTCGCGCCTTGCTCAAGGATGACAGAACGAGACCGGAATAGCTCATCCAAACAGCCTGATCACGTAATAGATCACGCCCCATACGGCACCGCTGAAAATCCCGTACAGCAGCACGGGTCCTGCGACCGTAAAGATCTTGGCGCCAACGCCAAGCACAAGCCCCTCCGATTTGGCATCCAGCGCGGGAGAGACCACGGCATTGGCAAATCCCGTAATAGGTACCAGCGTGCCTGCTCCCGCATGCTTGGCGATATTATCGAACACGCCAAACCCAGTGAGCAATACGGCAAGAGCGACCAGCGTGACCGATACCAGCGTTGCGCTGTTCTGCTCTTCCATACCGCACACGTCACCGTACAGAAAAAGCAACAGCTGCGCCAATGCACAGATCCCCCCACCGATGCAAAAAGCCTTGACACAGTTTTTTGCCACCGGCGAATGGGGTGCGCGCGCCTGCGCATATTTTTGATATTGTTCCTTATCCATATTCACAGATATCACCGATCCTCTCTCGCGAACGTCCGATACATCCGACACGTCGCGAACCTGATACACAAACAGTATGCAAAAGAAACCGCTGCAATATGCAACGGTTTCTTTTCCATTTACAGGTATCTTTGCATTGTTTCTACGTTTTTCTGCTCAAAATCGATCATATCGCGGCAAAGACGAAGCGCCTTTTCGGGGACTTGGCAATTCTCATTCTCGCGCAGAAGCTTGACCGATTCGGTAATATTCATATTACTGCCCTCGATTACCATCTCTGCCAGATGCGAGGTATCCGAATCCATCAAAGTATTGACCCCGATTCCCACCTTTGTGCCCATTTTCTGCCAGAAGCTTGCGTCCTTTGCCTGTTCCCCGCTCTCGCAAAGGTACTCTTCTGCGCGGCGCGCATAGCCCTCGTAGCCATCCAGCTGTGCGGTCAGGTCGCGACGCAAATTGCTGTCTGCGACTTTGGGCAACAGCGAAAGCAGTGCCTCCGCGCCCATTTTTGCGTTTTTATATATGCCCTCCAGCAAGGCGTTGGCCTTACCTATCTGATTGATTGTGCTTTGCATAGCATCCTCCAAAATAAAACATTGCAGGATCAGTATGCGCTGCAAACCGCTTTTTTATGTAAAAACGCGAAACAAAAAAACAATTTGCGCATCGGGCTGCTTTTTATGATTTACCGGTTGATATAATGCTTTGCAAGGCCGCCCTCGCTGGTCTCGCGGTACTCGCTCTTGAGGTGGATACCGGTTTCATACATGGTTTTCACTACGGTATCAAACGGAATCTTGCTCATGCCGGTCAAAAAGTTTGCCAAGGAAAGCGCGTTGATAGCACGCATAGCTGCCACCGCATTGCGCTCGATGCAAGGAATTTGCACAAGGCCGCCAATGGGATCGCACGTCAGCCCCAAATGGTGCTCCATTGCCACCTCGGCTGCATACTCGATCTGCTCAAGACCCATGCCAAACAGCTCTGCCAAGGCTGCTGCAGCCATAGAGCAAGCGCTGCCGACCTCTGCCTGGCAGCCGCATTCCGCACCGCTGATGGACGCATTGGTCTTGATAATATTGCCGATCAATCCGCCCGTTGCAAGTGCGCGGAAGATCTGCTCATCCGAAAAGCCCTTTTGCTCCTGCATGTATTTGAGCACGGCAGGCACGACACCGCAAGCACCGCAGGTGGGCGCGGTCACGATCTCACCGCCGCTTGCATTTTCTTCTCCAACCGCAAAGGCATACGCACAAACCAATCTGTTTTCGCGCGTTTGCGCCGACTCGTCGATATGACGCTGGTTATACAGATAGTGCGCCTTACGCGTGACGTGCAAGCCTCCGCCAAGCTCGCCCTTGGTACGCAGCCCGCGACCGATGCAATCCTCCATAGTCAGCCACATATCGGAGATGTAGTCCCAGATCTCGGGGCCTTCCACCATTTCCACGTAATCGGGCAGACGCATATCGTGCTCGGTGCAATATTCCGCGATCTCGTCAAAGGTGGAGTGCGGATAGATCGACTTGGTTTCAAGCGGTCCCTGCCCATCAAACAAAATGCTGCCGCCGCCTACGCTGTACACACGGGCTGAGCCGATCTGCTCACCGTTCTTGAGTGCCGTAAAATCCACGGTATTGGGATGCACGGGAGTGGGAGAGGTCTTATCAAACACCATTTCTGTTCTGTCCTCGCCAAGCGCTTCCAAAATGACCGCGTCGGTCATGTGTCCCTTACCGGTCAGCGCAAGAGAGCCGTACAGCACCACGCGGAACGCGTCTGCATCCGGATACTGCGCTTTGAATTGGGTCGCTGCCTTAAAAGGCCCCATGGTATGCGAGCTGGAAGGACCTCTGCCGGCTTTATAAAGTTCTCTGATGCTTTCCATAAATGCACCGTCCTTTTCGTTTCATATTATAATGGTAGCACAAAACCGTGCGTAAATCAAGAGGGGCAGAAAGAAAAACGAATAAATGATGCGTTTTTGCGGGAGCCCACTCCTTTTTAGGCGTTTGTATAGGAGGCGTTTCGCCTCCCGCCCAAAAGGGGCTGCCGATGGCAGCCCCTTGATGTTGGTATGCGTTTATTCTTCCTCAATCGCAGCCTTTTGCGACAGCACCGAGCGGAAGAACTCGGGGTCGAACTTGGCGCGGCGGTCGTAGGTGTAAAGACCGTTGACCTCCTGTTCGACGTCGGTCAGCTGGGTGTAGCACAGACCGCCCATATTGGGATGGAACAGAATCGCTTCGGAAAGTCCCTTGAATCGTGCCTTGAATTCCTTTTCGTCAATAGGAGCCTGACCGTAGCCCCATCCGATATTGCGATCCGCATCCGACCAAAGCGTGCCACCGTATTCGCTGACGAACGTGCAGTTGCAGACGCAATGCAGGGACTCATCATGATAGTGCTGGATCACGTGACCGTGCACGTCGATTTTTTCACCCTTAGCCAAAGGTGCCAGACGGGCAGCAAAGCTCTCGGGATTCTGATCGTAATCGTGCAGGTCGAAAATGTCGGTCAGCTCACCCTGATGCACCCAACCCGATGCGTCAATGTACAGTCTGGTGGGGTCGTAGCCGCGGGTCATGGCTGCCAGCGTCTTCATAAACAGCTTGTTCTGGTTTGCGGTGCTCTCGTTGATGGGACACCAACCGATGATTGCAGGATGGTTGAAATCTCTTTCCATGATCTCATGCCACTCGGGCAGGAAGTTCTCGAACACCTCGGTACGGGAGGAATCCTGTACCCAGTTTGCATGCTCGCCCCAAACGATATAGCCCTTCTTATCACAGTAGGACAAAAACAGCGGCTCAAATACCTTCTGGTGCAGACGGGCTCCGTTAAAGCCCATGGCCATGGAGCGATCCACGTCGGCATACAGCTCCTCTACCGTGGATGCGGTATAAATACCGTCCGGATAGAAGCCCTGATCCAGCACCAATCTCATAAATACGGGCTTGTGGTTCAGATACATAATGCCCTTACGGCATTCCACGCATCTCATGCCAAAATAGCTCTTTGCCACGTCGTCACCGCACGTAATCTCAAGATCGTAAAGACGGCCGTTACCAACCTCCCACAGGTGCAGCTCGTCAAGCTGCATACGCAGGGTGCATTTGCCGCCGTGTGCCGTGCCGCTTGCGGTGCCGACCACCTTGCCCTCGTAGCTTGCCACAAGAGAAACGGGAGTATCCTCACCGCCCTTGACGTGCAGCTCGGCAGTCAGGGTGCAATCGTCAATATCGGTAAAATAGCGTGCGCTTTGCAGATAGACCTCGGGAACGCACTCCAGCCATACGGTCTGCCAGATGCCTGTGGTTCTTGTATAGAAGCAGCCGAACGAACCATACTGCGGGCTCTGCTTGCCTGCGGGCTGAATGCCCGAGCGCAGATCATCGATGGCGCGGATGGTGATCACATTCTCACCGTCACAAAGCGCCTTGGTAATATCCATCGTAAAAGACACGTAGCCGCCGATGTGATAATCGATCCATTTGCCGTTTACCCAAACGTCGGTCTTGTAATCGCAGGCACCCACGTGAAGCAGCACTCTCTTGCCACCCTGCCAACCTTCGGGCAGAGTAATTCTCTTACGGTACCATACACAGTTGCAGAAATCCGTATCGCCAATGCCGGAAAGCACGCTCTCACGGCAGAAAGGCACGGTGATCTGCTCGGTAAAAGGCGCGTCCTTGGCAAAGCCGCGCTGTTCACCGCTGCCACCGCGGTCGGTCATGTACTCCCAAGAGCCGTTGAGGTTGAGCCAGGCATTTCTGACAAGTTGAGGGCGCGGATATTCCGCGCGGGGGATGTTGTTTTGCATTGCAGTGTCCTTTCCCTTATGTAATTAAGCTTTTATTTTTTATCCATAACGCAAGGGAGACCTTGCGGTCTCCCTTGGCTTTTTTTCACGCTGTGCCGCGACTTCGCGCAGCTCCCGTTTTTTATTCGGGCATGATCAGGCCGTAGGTGCCATCCTGTCTTTTATATACAACGCAGGTCGTGCGGGTTTCGTCATCCACAAAGACGAAGAATTGGTGACCGATCAGATTCATCTGCAAGATCGCTTCCTCAGCCGACATGGGTTTATACGGGAAGGTCTTGGTGCGGATGATCACATCCTGCTCCTGTTCCAGATCCTCGGGGAAGAATTCCTCAATGGGGAATGCATCCTCGCGAAGTCTCTTGGACAGCTTGGTCTTGTTTTTGCGGATCTGACGCTCGATGGCATCGATCGATCTGTCCAGCGCATCCCTGAACGAGTCTGCACCGACCTCGCTGCGGAACAGAGTGCCCGATGCATTAATGGTGATTTCCAAGGTGGACTCGTTACGCTTGCGGCTGAGCGTAACGGTTGCGTCAGGCTCGACCTTAAAATACCGATCAAGCTTGGCCAGCTTCTTTTCAATCATAACTTTCGTGTCGTTGTACACATTCAGTTGTCTGCCGATAATGTTGGTCTTCATAAAGTGCCACCTCCGTTTATATTTGCAAGGGTCGGGACGAATTCCCTTCCTCCTTGCACTTTTATTATAGCATACGTTTGTGAATTTGTAAAGTATCTACCATGAATTTTTTCGCATCTTATAAAACCCTGTGCAAAATGCCAATCTCTTGATGCATCACGTACCCTTGTGTTTTTGCCCTCGTTTTCCCGCAACGATCATCCTTTTTTGTGCATTGCAACAAAATCCGAAAATCGGTCAATACTCTATTGACATTTTCTGAAATCGTGGTATAATTAACACGTTAATCATTAACCGGCTAATTATTTTGAAAAATTCTTTTACGGAGGTTGATTTCGTGCAAGAAAACAACAACTTACCACCTCGGGAATACGACAAAGCACACGCGGTCATCAAGCAATTTATGCAAGCTGATAGGCTCCATCGCCAAGCGGTAGAAGCAACCATCACGGCGCGAACCGGCCTGCACCGCTCGCAGCACATACTGCTCATGCGCCTTTCCCACTGCTGCATCCCCTCTCAAAAGCAGTTGGCCAAGGATCTGAACGTTAGTCCGGCCGCCATTGCCGTTGCACTCAAGCGCTTGGAATCCGACGGTTATATCACCAAGGATGCGGACGCAGAGGATTGCCGATGCAACCGCATTGCCCTGACAGACAAGGGACACGGTGTGGTTGCGCAGACAAAAGAGCTGTTCCAATATATCGATAAAGCTATGGTACAGGACTTTGATGATGCGGAAATGGACGCGCTGCTGACCTCACTGGAAAAAATCGAACACAATCTGCAGGCGCTGCTCGAAAGCGCCAATATTCCCCTTTGAAAGGAACCCTTTGTATGAAACGTTGGATGAAGTACGTAAAACCGTATCTACCCTATTTTATCCTCGGCCCGCTTTGCATGATCATTGAGGTCGCGGGAGAGGTACTCATGCCCAAATATTTAGCACAGATCATCAATTTCGGCTCTGCTTATCAAGCACTCAAGAGCTTTGAGATCACGGTGATGGGCAAGACCATTACGCTGCCCGGCATTGCCGAAAACATGACGCAGGAAGCTGTTCTCTACATGCTCGGCATCTGCGGCATGATCGTGCTGACCGCCCTTTTGATGATGGCAGGCGGTGTTGGCGGTGCATATTTCGGTGCTAAAGCTGCCGTATTTTTTGCATCCGACATCCGTCGTGACGTATACGCAAAGGTACAGTCCTTCTCCTTTGCCAATATCGATAAGTTCTCGACCGGCTCGCTTGTCACCCGTCTGACCAACGATATCACCCAGGTGCAGAATTTTGTCAACGCGCTTTTGCGTATGGCGCTGCGTTCCCCCGGTATGCTGATCGGCGGCTTGATCATGGCCATTACCCTCAAGCCCAGTCTTTCGGTCATACTGGCTGTCACCATCCCCCTGATGCTGTTGAGCATCCTTCTGATCGTCACGCGCGGATTTTCCATGTTCGCCAAGGTGCAGGAAAAGATCGACGGACTCAACAACACGGTGCAGGAAAGCATTACCAACGTGCGCGTGGTCAAGTCCTTCGTGCGTGAAAAGCAAGAGACCGACAAGTTCAAGGCGGCCAACAACGATCTGCGCACCACGGGTACCAACGCGGTCAAGATCATGATCACGCTCTCGCCCGTCATGACGCTGTTTATGAACGCGACCATCATTGCCGTGCTTTGGTTTGGCGGCCACATGGTCGTGGACGGTATGCCCATCGGTGACCTTTCCGCATTTATTACGTACGTCAACCAGATCCTCAACTCCTTGATGATGGTCACCTTCCTGCTCATGATGTCCTCCAGAGCGCTCGCCTCCTGCAAGAGAGTGGGTGAGGTGCTGGACGAAAAGCTGGATTTGGACGACGCAGACGCTAAGTGCAAGGATGCACAGGTCACAAAGGGCAAGATCGAATTCAAGAACGTATCCTTCCGCTACTTCAAGAACAGCGAGGATCGCGTACTTTCGGATATCAATCTGACCATTGAAGCAGGCTCGACCGTGGGTATCATCGGCCCGACGGGCTGCGGAAAGACCTCACTTGTATCCATGATCCCCCGTCTTTACGACGTGGATGCTGGTCAGGTGCTTGTGGACGGTGTTGACGTACGCGATTACTCTCTTTACAACCTGCGCGAGGGCGTGGGCATGGTGCTGCAGAAGAACGTGCTTTTCTCGGGTACGATTGAAGAAAACCTGCGTTGGGGCAATCAGGACGCAACAGACGAGCAGATCCGCACGGCAGCAGAGCATGCGCAGGCGCACAAGTTTGTGCAGAACTTCCCCGACGGCTACAATACCAACCTTGACCAGGGCGGTACCAACGTGTCGGGCGGTCAGAAGCAGCGTCTTTGCATAGCGCGCGCACTGCTCAAAAATCCCAAGATCCTGATCCTTGACGACTCAACCAGTGCGGTGGACACCGCAACCGAGGCGCAGATCCGTGCCGCCTTTGCCGGTGAGCTCAAGGGCTCGACCAAGATCATTATCGCCCAGCGTATCTCCTCTGTCATGGATGCGGACTGCATCGTCGTCATGGACCAGGGTGAGATCACGGGCATCGGCACACACGCCCAGCTTTTGGAAAACAACGAAGAATACAAGGAAATCTATATCTCACAGATGGAAAGCAAGCAAACTCAGACGGCACCCGTCGTAAAAGCAGAGGAGGTGAAGGCATAATGGCAAAGCGTAACCTTGAAAGTCTGCAAAGACAGTATTCCAAATCCTCTCACAGCGGCCCCGGCGGTCCCGGTGGCCCCGGTGGTGGAGGTCCTCGCGGTGGAGGCCCCAAGGGCAGAGGCATGGGCGGTAAGCCCAAGAATGCCGCACAGACCATCGCACGTCTGCTTGGCTATCTCAAGCCGCACACCTTCGCCTTGATCCTCGTGCTGATCTGCATGCTGACAAGCACAGCCACCTCGCTGATCGGCTCCTACCTGCTCTCCCCCGTCATCAACCATATAGCGGGCGTTCCCATGGCAGAGGATGCCAGCATTTTCACGCGAATTGCCGACCAAGCCATCACCGCTCTGACCGGCTTTGCCCCCATCAGTGCGCTGATCGATCTTTTGAACCTCAGCGGCCCCTTCCCCTACCTGTTCGCAGCTCTGTGCATTTTCGTAGTCATCTACGGCGGCGGAATCATCGCCTCCTACACTCAGGCAAGATTGATGGTACACATCACCCAATCCTCGTTGGAAAAAATCCGTAACGACCTTTTTGAGAAGATGCAGAGATTGCCCGTGCGCTACTTTGACGCCAATCCCACGGGCGAGACCATGAGCCGCTTTACCAACGACGTGGACAACATTGACCACATGCTCTCCAACACTCTGACCTCGCTGATCTCGGGCATCGTTACGCTGATCGGTACGTTCGTGTTCATGCTGACCACCAACGTGTGGCTGACGCTGATCACGGTTGCATTCATCCCGATTTTCGGCCTTGGCGGTGCGGCCCTTGCAAAGCGCTCCCGCAAATTCTACAAGGAACAGCAGGCCGCGCTGGGTGCTGTCAACGGCTACATTGAAGAAACCGTTTCGGGGCAGAAGGTGATCAAGGTATTCAACCACGAACAGGAATGTGAAGAGGAGTTCGGACTTCTCAACCGCGACCTGCGCGGCAAGCAATACCGTGCCATGTTCTGGGGCGGTATTATGGGTCCCATCATGGGTAACACCAGCCAGATCACATTTGCATTCACCCTGGGCGTGGGCGGCATTATGATGCTGCTGACCGGCTTTACTCCCGGTGAGCTGACCGTTTTTGCCAACTATTCCAAGCAATTCTCTTTCCCCATTACCAATATCTCGCAGCAAATGACCACCGTGTTCTCCGCCCTTGCGGGTGCTGAGCGAGTGTTTGCGGTCATGGATCAGGAGCCCGAAGAACCCGACGTCGAGGGTGCGGTCAATGAAAACACCCCCGGTCACACCGGTATTGCGGGTGACGTGGTATTTGAGAACGTAACCTTTGGCTACGTTCCCGAAAAGACGGTGCTGAAGAACATCTCGCTTTACGCGCATCCCGGTCAGAAGATCGCGTTCGTCGGCTCGACCGGTGCGGGTAAGACCACCATCACAAATCTGCTCAATCGATTCTATGACATTGAATCGGGCAGCATTACCATCGACGGCATTGATATCAAGCAATACTCACGCGACTATCTGCGCAAGAACATTGCTATGGTACTGCAGGACACCCACCTGTTTACGGGTACGGTTATGGAAAACATCCGTTACGGTAGACCCGACGCCACCGACGAGGAGGTCATTGCAGCCGCCAAAACCGCCAGCGCGCACAGCTTTATCATGCGACTGGAAAACGGCTACCAGACCAAGCTTGAAGGCGACGGTGCAAACCTTTCGCAGGGCCAGCGTCAGCTGCTCAACATTGCGCGTGCTGCCCTTTCCAAGGCGCCTATCCTGGTGCTTGACGAGGCAACCTCCTCGGTTGACACGCGTACCGAGCGCCACATCGAGCGCGGTATGGATCGCCTTATGAAAAACCGCACAACCTTTGTCATTGCCCACCGTCTTTCCACGGTGCGTAACTCCAACGCCATCATGGTATTGGAGCAGGGTGAGATCATCGAACGCGGTGACCACGACGCGCTGCTCGAAATGAAGGGCAGATACTACGAGCTCTACACGGGTATGAAAGAGCTTGACTAAAGCAAATTGCAGAAAAAGACAACGCAGAAGCCTGTTCATCGGGCTTCTGCTTTTTGATATTAAAGGACATGAAGGAGCGTCCGTAGGATGAATCTCACCCACCGCAACCGCGCCAGTTAATCGCTCCAAGTATTCGCGATTACCTTCCGCTGCGGTCCCCCCTCTCCAGCGGAGAGGGGGGACCGCAGCGGATCGATTTTTGGCGAGGCACGAGCCAAAAAGAGAAACGCGGTTGCGGTGGGTGAGATACATCACACGGACGCTCCTTCACATCCTGTATTCATGATGATACAGCAAGGATCGACCGCACAGCTTTCGGCCCAAAATTCCACTCTCGGTAGATTTTTTCAACCGCCATTAAACATCGCGGTTATTGCGTTTTTCCCAAAATGTGATATACTGTAATCAGAGCAAACGTTTGTTACTTATCCTATAAGGAGCACATTATGGAAATAAACTTTTCACAAACAATCAAGTCCCTGCGCAAGGAGCGCGGTATCACGCAAGAGGAGCTTGCAAACTACCTTGGTATCTCCGTGCAATCGGTTTCCAAATGGGAGCGCGGTGACGGCATGCCCGACATTTCCCTTTTGCCGCACATCGCAGCATTCTATGACACCACCGTGGACTATCTGCTTGGCTGCGATGCGGTTCGCACACAAAAGATCATTCAATCCTTCAAGGAACAGGCGCAAGCATTGATCAACAAAGGCAAGCGTCGGGAATCCTTGGAGCTTTGCAGACAGTATCAAAAGAAATATCCGCACAACGAAACCGTACTCAATCATCTGATGCACGATCTCTACATTGTAGACCGAATGAACAGCAGCGAAGAGATCATTGCCATTGCAAGCAAGCTGCTTGAAAGTAAAACTCCGGAAATCCATTTCGGTGCTTTGCAAATGCTTGCGCTGACACATGCAGCCATTGGTAACGATCAACTTGCTGTCGATTATGCACGTCAAGTTCCTACAAACAAGGATATGCTCCGCCTGGTACTCAAGGGCGATGAGCTGGCTACGCATTGCAAGTGGTATTTCTGGAAGGTCTGCGACGAGCTTTATATGACGGAGAGCAGATTGACCACCTGTGTCGAGGCAGGCTATACGCCAAAGGAACGCCACGCAATCCGCAAAGCTGTTTACGATATATTCCATATCGTCTTTTCGGACGGAGATTTCGGCTTTTGGGAAAACAGAGTTGCAAGCGCTTGTCGCGGCTTGGCGCTCTGCTCTGCCGAAATGGGAGAAATTGATCAAGCCTTTGCCGAGCTGGAGGAAATGTGCGAGCATCTTGAAAAATACGACAAATTCTCAAGCATCGATCATACCTCTCCCATGGTCAAGGGCTTGCATTACGAGGACGCGCAGGTTGGCAGAACCAGCGAGCGAAGCCTTGCTTCCACCTACCTTGGCCACATGGATGCCAATCCGTTGTTCCAATCCATAGCGGATGACGCTCGCATGGCAAGCATCAAACAAAGATTACAGGCGATTGGATAAAAAATTCCAATTATTTTCATTCTCCCTATTGACAACGCGATTGTCTTGTGCTATAATTTGATCATAGCATGCGTTCGCTTGACTGCTTTTTATGGAGGTTTGATATGAGATCCTATCCCCCGCGCAGACTCAATGATGAAAAATTAGAAAAGCTGATATGGTTTTTGCCCGGACTTGCATCCACGCTGCTGGTCATTTTCATCGGCATCTTATATATCACACCGTTTTTGCTGATCGGTACGGCGCTGTTTTACATGCGCGGATGGATCGCGCTGCTTGTCCCTGCTTTGGGTGTTATCATCGCGGTGGCGGCAGTGCTTTGCGTGATCGCGCATTACCGCTCCAAATCGATGCGCCTGATCCGTAAGGTTTGTAAAAAGCAGGGGTACACGCTCAAGGTGCGCCACAACGTACTGACCACGGCATTTTTTGCGCGCAAGGGTCCCGATTTGGTGATCGATGCGGGCGAAGAGATTTTTGCAGTCAAGTACATGCCCATTCTTTTGCGCAAGCTGCAGGTGACCTTCAACCGCACGCACGCCACCATGCAGAACACGCTGCGCTTTTTCACCAAGCCCATGTTCCCCATTCCCATCAAGAAAAAGCTGAAATTCGAAACCGACGGCATTTTCGTGCGCCCCGACCAGAAATTGGTCAAGGTCATGCTGTTTTGCCCTACACCGGTACGCGTTATCGGCTTCAAGGAGCCGGATGAAAAGGGCAGCGGCCTTGCAGAGGACGATTACAAGCCCGACGTGACAGGTATGACCATGGTAGTCCAGGCATCGAGCCACGGCAACAAAACGCGCATGGTGACGCTTAAGCCGCTGGAGACCGATTACAACGAATTTGAGATGGATAACGGCATGCAGGACGTGTGGGGTACCTACACCTTTGGCGGCTTTGCCTTTGCAAGATACCTTGACCGCGTGGAATTTGAACGCATGGTCAAAAAAGAAAAGGCGCACAGACAAAGTAAGAATGCGTGGGAGAAATACAGACTCGGGTAATCTTCACCACATAGCCCGCCTCACACAGGATGAAAATTTTGATCAAACTTTTCCAAAAGTTTGCGGGCTCCAAGGGCAGAGCCCTTGGTCGCCTCCGCAGAGGCGAAACCGATCCAACGGCGTTTAATTTGCGAAGCAAATAAGTTCTTCTTTGCAGCTCCTTGCGCAAAAAAGAACGGAAACAAATTTCTCACATAAACAACAAAGGGAGCTGCCTTGCATAGGTAACTCCCTTATTTATTACGTTGAGATAATTCTCTCCGTTCTTTTTTGACGGAGTAGCCGCAAAAAAGAACCAAAAACGGCGAATCAGGAATTTCGCTCGTTGCGACGAGCGACGAGGGCGCTGCCCTCGACCTGCCGCCTTTTGAAAAAGGCGGGCGAAAACTTTTATCCTGTGAGAGTGATCCGTTTGGGTGGCGGTTGTCCGCTGAAATATTACAACTCACAACACCTTCGCAAGAAAATTCTTGAGTCGGTCGCTCTTGGGGGCATCAAAGATCTCGGCTGGTGTTCCCTCTTCCACGATCACACCGCCGTCCATAAAGACGACTCGCGTAGCAACCTCGCGCGCAAAGCCCATCTCGTGCGTCACCACAAGCATGGTCATGCCCTTGCGTGCCAAGTCTTTCATAACCTCCAACACCTCGCCTACCATTTCGGGGTCAAGGGCCGAGGTCGGTTCGTCAAACAGCATAACGTCAGGCTCCATGCAAAGCGCGCGTACAATCGCAATTCTCTGTTTCTGTCCGCCCGAAAGCTGGCTGGGGTAAGCGTCTGCTCTGTCCGCAAGGCCTACCGTTTGCAAAAGCTCCATTGCCCTCTCTTCCGCCTGTACTTTGCTCTTTTTCAGCAGCTTTCTGGGTGCGAGGGTCATGTTTTTAAGCACTGTCATATGCGGGAACAAATTGAAATGCTGAAACACCATGCCCATCTTCTGCCTGTGCAGGTTGATGTTGGTTTTCTTATCCACCAGATCCACGCCACCAACCAAGATCTGTCCGGAAGTGGGTACCTCCAGTAAATTCAGCGAACGCAAAAGCGTGGACTTGCCACTGCCCGACGGGCCGATGATAACCACTACCTCACCGCGCTCCACGTCCATATCGACGCCATCCAACGCGTGTACGCCACCCTCGTAATGCTTTTTGAGCTCCTTTACACGGATAACAATATCTTTATCTTTCACTCTTACGCAGCCTCCTTTCCAGTATTCCTACAAGCTTGGTAAGTCCAAGCACCAGAACAAAATAGATCACTGCAACTGCCAAAAGCGGCATAAAGTTACTGTAGGTCTGCGAGCGGATCTTGATACCGCCGCGCGTCAGATCGGCTACACCGATGTAGAATGCAACCGAGGTTTCCTTGAGCAGCGTGATAAACTCGTTGCAAAGGCTGGGCAGCACTACCTTGAACGCCTGCGGAATCACGATATGCCACATGGTCGGCCAGAAGCCAAAGCCCAGCGATCTGCCCGCTTCGGTCTGTCCCTGATCAATCGACATAATACCGCCGCGGATGATCTCGGATACGTACGCGCCCGAGTTCAAACCGAAGCACAGAACGGCTGCGGGGAATTTTTCAATGCCCACGGGCAAGAGCAGCACGAAATAAATGATGAGCAGCTGCACCATAACGGGCGTGCCGCGAATGGCTGAGATATACAGCTTTACGATCCTGTCAAGATAATACAGCTTATCTGTCTTGTCATGCACGATACGGATCAGCGAGGTCACAACGCCCAGCACAATACCCAAAAGCAGCGCAAGTGCGGTGATGGCCAGCGTATTTCCCAAGCCCTCTACCAAATACAACCAACGGTTGTCCTCAATAAAGTTGCGATAGAATTCATCCGCAAGGTCATTGATCTTCTGCTGCAGAGGAGAGGAGGTATCCGGGATCTCGGATTCATAATTAACAAGGCCGAAGCATTGGTTGATACCGTTACGGAAGGTATTGTCATGCTCGATCGAAATCTCTTGACCGTCCACGGTAAAGGTATACGTTTCCTTGATATCATCCTTGACCGACACGTAGCCGCCAAGCAGCGCGTCCAGCGCTTCGTCCGACAGATACATCACGGGCTTTTCCTCGCGGACGTCGTAGAAATACACGTCCACCTCGCCCTCGGTCTTGGGCTGCGCCTCCAAAAGGCTCAATATCTTCTGCTCTACCTGAATCTGAATCAGCGTTGCATTGACCTTTTTTCCATCCGCTTCTCTTTGCTGCACGTATTCGTACACCGAAACGAACAGATCATTCTTATTGGCACTGTACATTCCCTGCACGTCGGGCGTGCTGTACTTGACGCGCACCACGAATTCGCGCGCCTTACCCGGCTCGACCGACAGCACCTCGATCTTTGTGTTTTCCACGGTATACTTGGAGCATTCCGCGCCTGTCGTGGGCAGCGATCGCAGCGTTTCTCCCAAAAAAGTCTGCGCCTGCTCGACCGTCAGATCCAATTCTCCCTTGAGATTGGCAATGGCATCCACCGCAAACACGCCTGCGACAAGCAGGATGCAAATGCCGATGAGCGACAGGTTGATGATCAGCCTTTTTTTCTTTTGTGGTAAAGGTTTTTTCATGTTTTTATCCTTTCACAAACTTCCTATAACCCCAAAAAACATGGGATGGTGTTCCCATCCCACGTTTTTGGATGACCTTTGGGTCTTACTTAATGTACTTTGCGATGATGGCATCGATGGTGCCGTCAGCGGTCAGATCCTTGATTGCCTGGTCGATCTTTGCCAGCAGCTCGGAGTTGCCCTTCTTGACGCAGATCGCGTAGTCCTCGTTTGCATACGTGGTGTCCAGAATCTTCAGACCCTCGTTTGCTGCAACCAGAGCCTTAGCGGGCTCGTTGTCGATAATGACGCAATCAACGCTGCCGCCCAGCAGTGCAAGAACTGCCTCGTTACCGTTGGAGTAGGTGACTACGTTATCGGAGCCGAAATCATCGGTTGCATAGATATCACCGGTGGTACCCAGCTGCACGCCTACCTTGTAGGATGTGCCCTCTGCGTACAGATCATCGGCAGTGGTGATGGCAGAGCCTTCCTTAACGATGATGACCTGCTTGCCGTTTGCATAAGAGATGGAGAAGTCAACTTCCTTCTGACGGTCGGGATTGACGGTCATACCTGCCATACCGAAGTCAACAGAGCCTTCGTTAACAGCGGTGATGATGGAGTCGAATTCCATATCCACGATCTCAAGCGTCATGCCCAGCTTTTCTGCGATTGCAGCAGCGATCTCAGCGTCGATACCGACGATCTTGTCGCCCTCGTAGTATTCATAGGGCTGGAAGTAAGCGTTGGTAGCCATCTTGAGGACCTTGGGAGTGTCAGCCTCGGTCTGTGCGGGCTCGGTGGTAGCAGCTTCGGTGGAGGTTTCGGTATTACCCTTGTTTTCCTCACCACCGTCGCAAGCGGTAAATACGGCGATACCGGTCATAACCAGCATCAGCGCCAGCATCATAGCAATAATCTTTTTCATGATTTATCTCCTTATATGAGTGCTTATGCACCTCTTGATTGAATGTATGAATAATTATACATCGCAAAGTGTCATTTGTCAAGCCCGAATTGCTCAAATATTGTACAAATATGCCATGATTGCGGTGTCGCTTTTGTGGCATTTTCACGGCTCTTTGTATATTCGATGAATATTCATGTATTTTATACATCCCCGTATGCAAAAAAAGAGGCTGCCGTGCAGGGGCAGCCCCAAAATATTTTTATCAATAGTTGTCAGCCTTGATTTCGAAGTAAGCCTGGGGATGTGCGCAAACAGGGCACATACCGGGAGCGGACTTACCGATGACGATGTGACCGCAGTTACGGCAGATCCAGGTAGCCTCGCCGTCCTTGGAGAACACGATCTTGTTCTCAACGTTGCCGATCAGCTTTCTGTATCTTTCCTCATGCTCCTTTTCGATCTTACCAACAGCCTCGAACAGGTATGCGATGCGGGTGAAGCCCTCTTCGCGAGCGGTCTTTGCAAAGCCTGCATACATGTCGGTCCACTCATAGTTTTCACCTTCAGCTGCGTCAGCCAGATTGGTCAGGGTGTCCGGTACCTGTCCACCGTGCAGTTCCTTGAACCACAGCTTTGCATGCTCTTTTTCGTTGTTTGCGGTTTCTTCAAAGATCGCTGCGATCTGCTCGTAGCCTTCTTTTCTTGCCTTGGATGCGTAGTAGGTATACTTATTTCTTGCCTGGGATTCGCCTGCAAATGCAGCCATCAAATTCTTTTCGGTTTGAGATCCTCTGAGTTCCATGTGTGAAATTCTCCTTTTTATTTTGATTATGATTTTTTAATTGGTTTCTTTGTTACATGCCGGACAAAGTCCGAAAAACTGTATGTGACAGGCATTTATGCACGCCCCGGGAATCGCCATGGCGCTTTGCTCAAGCGCAGACGTATCGGCAATCTCAACGTCACTGACTGCACCGCATCTGCGACAAACCATATGCGCGTGCCGCCCCAGTGTAACGTCAAAGCAATCCGAGCTTCCTGCCAATATCAAGCGCTGCACCTCTCCGCTCTCTGCTGCTTCAGCAAGCACGCGGAACACGGTTGCCCTTGACACTGCGGGATCCTGCTCGTGCACAGCCTCCAGAACTTCGCTTGCTGTCGGATGATCCAACGCTGTCACAGCCTGCATCACAAGTTCGGTCTGATGTGTCTTTCTTGTTCTCATAGCAGCTCCTTATTAAGACTGTGTCTTAATTATAGCACATTCTATGAATTTGTCAAGAGGTTTTTCAAAAAAATTTGAGAGAATTTTTAACTTTCCCGCCAATCTACGTCAGGCATGTCATCCAGCAGCTCATCCTCCGGGATCTCGTCGTCTTTCTCACCGTCGCGCAGCTTCTTATAGCGCACACCCTGGTATGCACCAACCACGGCAAGTCCAAGTCCCGCCTTAGCCGTCCATTCCACGGTACGCTGCAGCATCAACGTAACCTCTTTGACGCTCGGCTGGTCCTCGGGATACACGAAATCATTTTCTTCATCCGCCTTTTGCTCCAACGCAAGGCAGAATTCGCGTTTTTTGGTCAGATCCGAGATTTGTTTGGGGCAGATAACGCCAATCACGATCACGGCAGCACCCGCAATGATCAAGGCCTTGATCAGGTGCTTGCGTTGCGCGTCGTTTTTTCCTCCCAGACACATGATCATGGGCACGGTACAGGCCAAAATCAACGGCACGGTATACCCCACCGTGATCACGATCCATCCGAAATCATCCTTTTTCTCCTCAATCAGTTCATCCTGTTTGGACGCAAATTGATCGTTGATCATATCCAGCGATACAAACAGCAAGACACTCAGTATAAGGATACCCAGCACCACGCGGATCCAATCAAATCCAATGCGTGAAGTGACCGCTTGGCGCGGATTTTCATTTTTCTTCGGGCTTGTATTCTGACTCTTTGCCATCAAGAGAACTCTCCTTTGTTACGGTTTCAATTCATTATAACACAAAAGCCGCGCCTTGTCCAGTACTGCAGCAAAATTCATTGACACACCTGCTCTTTTATGATATAATGATAGCCAAAGAGAGGTGAGCTTATGGCAACCGAGCAAAAAAAGAAACCAGGAAATTGCGAGAGCTGCGAATTTTACGATTACGACGAGGAATACGACGCATACGTGTGCCTTGTGTCCTTGGACGAGGATGATATGTGCGATTTTCTCTCGCACAACACGGGGCATTGCCCTTACTATCGTTTTTACGATGAATATAAAAGCGTACAGAAGCAGAATTGACGCACGTCAATTCTGCTTCTTTTCAATATGTCAGTATATACTTTTTCTATCACTCGCACAGCGAATATCACTGCCGCAGGCAATATCACCGTAAGGCGCAGCCAAACAATATCACTCGCCGTCAGGCGAATAGAACTGTCAGCGAGGGTCCTGCACTTGCTGACGCTTAGCTGCTTCGATCCAGCGCATAGCGCCCGTGACCAGAATAATGGCCACCGCAATACCCGTGCAGATCTTGACAGCCGCCAGCATGTTCTCCATAAACAACGCCTGATCACCGCTGAACAAATAGAACATGGTGTAATAAAGTCTGCTTCCCGGCACCAGCGGCAAAAGCGTGGGAATCATAAACACCGTAGTAGGCGTTTTGAGCACGCGCGCCATAATCTCACAGTATACGCAAGGCACGGCCGTGGCAATCATGTTGGTAATCAGCATATCCATCCCGAATTTATCCCCGATCAGCATCAGAAGGCAGGAAATGGCACTTCCGATCAATGCCCAGAATAACTTTTTGGGCGGCACGTCAAAAATGATGGCAATGCCCACCATCGCAACCGTACACGCCACGGTCAAGAGTACAACCTGTCCCCAGTTCATACGATCCCTCCTAACGTCAGCCATGCAAGGCCGTAGCCTGCGGCAATGAGCGCAGCCGTGAACAAAGCCTGCACGAAGCGCAAAAGTCCCGAAACCATATCCCCACCAAACAGATCGCGCAGTGACGTCCAAAGCGCAAGTCCGGGGATCATGAGCATGATGGTGCCGATCATGATCTTATCCGGCTGTCCGCCCGGAATCAATGCGCAAAGTCCCAGCGCGGCAGCACCCGACACGAATGCCGTGACAAAGGTTTTGAGCGTGCTGTTGACCTTAGCGGGCGTGTGGCGGGTGAAAAACATGATTTCAAGGCCGATGAGTGCTGCGATCAGGCCGTCTATCCAGCCCCCACCGAAAAATACGGCAAAGCCGCCCGCAGCGATGGCTGCGGCTATGTACATCAAATATCCGGGATACGTTGTCTTTTGACAGATGCGCTTGACCTCATCCTTGACCTCCCACGGATCCTCGGGGCAGGCACAGAGTCTGCGCGAGAGCGCGTTGAGCTTTTCGATGCGCACAAGGCTGTTGCCAATGCTGCCCACCTTGCGGATCTGCGTGTAGTGATCCCCGTTCGGGCCCTCCGAGGTCACACCGATCAGCACCACGATCGAAAACACGTCTACGTCATGCGCACCGTACGCAAGGCACAGTCGCTCCACCGTATCCTCCACGCGTCTGACCTCCGCTCCCGCCTCCAAAAGGCGGCAGCCAATATCCAATATGGTATCCAACACGTCGTCGTAATCGTACGGCAGGCACGTGCCAAGTTCTTGTTGTGTCGTCATAATTACCACTTTCCAAGCAAAATTTCTTGTTTGATTTGAGTATACCACAGAAATCGCTGCTTGTCAAACACAACTTTACAAAATGTTCACCAATATATTGACACGTTCCGCTATAATATAATTAATAGGTATATTATTGTTAGTGAGGTGTATTTGAAAATTGTTTGAAAAGACGGTCTTGCTTGAGAAGATCAAGGAATCATTTGCCGCTGTCATGCCCGTTACGCTGATCACCATCCTGTTGGTGGCAACCATCACACCCGTCCATACGGGTACGCTGCTCTCCTTTTTGGTGGGCGCGATCCTTCTGATCCTTGGCATGGGACTTTTCTCGCTCGGATCGGATATGTCCATGATCCCCATGGGCGAGTACATCGGCTCGCAAATGACCAAGTCACGCAAGATCTGGCTTGTGATCTTTCTCTCCTTCTTCGTCGGCTTCCTTGCCACAATCTGCGAACCCGATCTGCAGGTGCTTGCCTCTTACGTGCCAAACATCAAGCCCTTTATTCTGACCGCATCGGTGGGCCTTGGCGTGGGCATTTTCCTGGTGGTCGCCATGCTGCGCATTCTGTTCAAGGTCAAGCTTTCGCTCTTGCTTTGGATCTGCTACATCGGTGTCTTCATTATGGCGTTTTTCGTCCCTCAGAATTTCTGGGCTGTCGCCTTTGACTCGGGCGGTGTGACCACAGGTCCCATGACCGTTCCCTTTATCATGGCACTTGGCGTGGGCGTTGCCTCCTCCCGTTCGGACGGGGCCGCAGACAACGACTGCTTCGGTCTGGTCGCGCTCTCCTCGGTCGGCCCCATCTCGGCCGTTATGATCCTTGGCCTTATCGTGGGCGGCGAGATCGATCCCGGTGACCTTGGTGCTACCGAGCTGATCACGCAGTCCAATCAGGTTCTTGTCCCCTTTTTGCGCCAGCTGCCGCACCAACTTTGGGAAGTGCTGATCGCGCTCGGCCCCATTTCGGCAGCCTTCTTTGTATTTCACCGCATTTGCGCAAAAAAGCCCGGCAATGCGCTCTCCAAGCGCGCACTGCAAAAGATCTTGGTCGGTCTGGGCTATACATACGTAGGCCTCGTCCTGTTTTTGCTTGGTGCCAACATCGGCTTTTCGCCCTGCGGTTACCAGCTCGGCGTCGGCCTTGCCGATCCCGACAAGGGACTTTTGCAATTCATCATCATTCCCATCGGTGCTGTTGTAGGTTACTTCATTGTGCAGGCAGAGCCCGCGGTACACGTGCTGACAAAACAGGTCAACACAGTCACGGCAGGCGCGATCTCGCGCAAGGTGGTGCTGCGCTGTCTGTCGATCGGTGTGGCTTGCTCGATCGCGCTATCCATGCTGCGCGTGCTGACCGGCATTAATATCATGTGGTTTTTGATTCCCGGCTACGCAATTGCGCTGCTTTTGACCATTATCGTCCCCGCGCCCTTCCCCTCCATCGCATTCGATGCGGGCGGCGTGGCCTCAGGCCCTATGACGGCCGCATTCCTGCTCCCCTTTGCCATGGGTGCATGCCGAGCAGTTGGCGGAAACGCTGCAACCGATGCGTTCGGTGTGGTTGCATTCGTTGCCATGACGCCCCTGATCGCAGTACAGATCCCGGGACTTATCTGGTACATCCGCAGCCTTGGTACAAAGAAGCAGTCCGCAGAGGCAGAATTTGTGCCTATTGATGACGATATCATCGACCTGTAAGGAGTATAGAAGCATATATGAAAGAACTCAATCTATTATTGATCATCGCACGCGAAAAGGATCATGCAGCATACGAGAAATACTTTTCGCGCCATAAGCTGGCAGCATATACGACTGTACCCTGCCACGGTACGGCACAAAACAAGATGCTGGATCTGCTTGGCATTGAGCAGACCGAAAAGATCATGCTGACAGCGGTTGTCGGCAAACAGCAGACAAAGGACGTGCTTGCAACACTGCCCGACCAGATGGAGATCGACATCCCCGGTCGCGGCATCGGTCTTGTCATCCCCTTGAACAGCATGGGTGGCGCACACTCCATGGTGGTTCTGACGGGCAGCACCGAAGCAGAGGAAAGAGAGGTTATTAAAATGGAATTCAATACACATCTGATCGTGGCCATTCTCAATAAGGGTTGCTCCGATATCGCCATGGAAGCAGCACGCGCAGCAGGTGCGGGCGGCGGTACCATCGTGCGTGCCAAGGGTACGTACGGCAAGGGCGACGAGCATTTCTTCGGCATGACGCTTGCAGAGGAAAAGGACATGATCCTGATCGTTGCCACCGAGGCACAGCGCCGTCCCATCATGCAGGCGCTGGTCAGCCAGGCAAACGAAAAGCCCGAGCTTGGCACCGTCACCTTCTCGATGCCGGTGTCCGACACCATGGGACTTCGCCTGGATCGCAATTTCAACAGCTGATTAAAAAAGATAGCTGCGCCGGGGTTGGCGCAGCCATCTTTTTTATTGTTTTTGCTGCATGAGCTCATACAGCTCTTCATAGTCAACGGGCACGTAATCCTCATCCAGCGGATTTTGCAGGCCTGCGAGGTCGAGCACCTCGAAATAGGTCTTGTTACCCTCATATTCACTCAAGGAAAGATAGGTCTGCACAGCCTTTTCCAGATCGGTCTCTGCCATAAAATACAGCTCAAAGCACGGAATGAGCGACACGGCATAGCTGACGTAATACCCTGCAGCATCAAACGCTACGTAATGCCAATATTCGGAAATGCTCAAGCCAAAGACAGCGGGATCTATGTAACTGCCTATAATATTCGTAAACAGATCATCCAGCAAAGAAGGATCGCTATATGCATCGGGATTTGCATACACGGTCTGCTCAAACTCATCCACGCTCAGGCAAAGGATCACCATCCCGATATCATTATACAGGCGATATAGCGAGGTATACAGCGAAGCTATGCTGTTATTCTGCTCGGACAAATACGCCAGATACAGCCACTCGTTGCCCTGCGATTGAAGCTCGCTCAGATCGTAGGATGCATTTCTCATAGGATCGACCGAGAAGGCGTAATAATGCCCGTACTCGTGAATGAGCGTAAAGGCATCGGCATAGCTGGCGCCCATGTAGATAAAGGGCTGCCCCTCTTCGCGCAAGCAATCCGTAAAGGCACCGTCACGCGAGGCGTAAGGATCATAGGAAAAGCAGTAATTCTGCTCCTCCATCATCACGGTGTATTCTTCCAAAAAGCGGCCGTCCATCATCTGCATATAATCCTGCACGCTTTGACTGTTGTATTCCTGATACATCATAGCATCGATTTCATCGATCTCACTCTGACGCAGCTCTGCTCCAAGCACGGACAGCTTGGAAGACACCTCGCGGTACAGGGGTACAAGGTATTCCTTCACGTACGCGCGTACAACCTCCACGTCCTCGGGCGTATAGTCGCGCATATAGATAAACTCATAGGCATAATCCATATAGTTGTCATACCCCAGCTTTTGCGCAACCGCGTTATTGATACGCACCGCATCCGGGTACATCGCAGCAGACTTGTAAATAAAATCCTCGCTTTGCTGCAGCTCGTAATACGACACAATCAGGTCGTCGTATTCCTCCAGCAGCGCAGTGTATTCCTCGTCCACAGCATCGGCATACAGCAGCACCATACGGATATCCTCATCGCTCCATCCGCGGAAAAAGGTCTCCTTGTGGGGAGAATCGTAGACAAGGCGGTACAGCTTGAACAAGCGGTCCGAGGCATCGGTGGCAAAAGCGCGCATCCACTCATAATTCTCCGCCGCCTCGGGATCGTCGCGAAACAGACTGTATTCCAGCTGCGCCAGTGAGCACTGACTCTCCATGCGGGCAAAGGCACCGTACTGCACGTATGTAAACATGGCGACAAAGGCTGCGGCATCCTCCTGCTCCAAGCATTCATACAGCTCGTCAAGCTGCTTCATCAGCTCGGCAGCATCCTGCTCGGTATACTCAAACATAGGTACACCCTCGCCCCAATATACGACATCCTTGTACTGCTTGCGGATGAACACGTCACCGCCCGGAGTCAGCGTTCCCTCGTAATCAAACTCGTACGCTGCCTCATCCTCGACAAACCAGTCCTTTACGCCTTCAAACCAAGCGCAGGAAGTCATAGAGGCGCAAAGCAAGAGTGCCAGCAAAAGGCACAAAAGCCGATTTACGTATCGCTTCATAACAACCTCCTAAAATTTAGTGAAAAAAACACACTCAAAGGTGCGGGCACATCCGACAAGCATCATATCACGCCTGCATGCCCAAGCAATGCAAGGATCTCCTTTTCGTATTCTTCTTTGTGATCCAGATAGCTCAGACCGTGCGGTGAGCCCTCAAATATACAAAGTCTTTTATATTCCGATGTACAGGCAGCATAACTGCGCTCCGAATTAAAGGGTCGCACGAAATCATCCGCGGCACCGTGGGCAAACAGCGTGGGCAGCTTGGCCTTTTTCATAGCCTCTTCCACGTCGGCATCGCCCAAAAACGCGCCGCCGTAAATGCGGCAAAGCAAGCTTGCCACGGGAAGTACCGGGAACACGGGCAGATGCATATCCTCGCGCAAGGCTTGTGCGATCTGACTCTTGGCGGACACGTATCCGCAATCTCCAATGACGGCCTTGACCTGCACAGGCAGATCGGGCAGAGCGGACGCTAACAGCACGGTGGTACAGCCCATAGATACGCCATCCAAAATGATGCTGTGATCCTCTCCAAAACGCTCAACCAAATACTTTGCCCAGTCGCGGATATCGTACTTTTCCTTTGCGCCAAAGGTCAGGTATTCTCCCTCACTGTCCCCGTGTGCACGCTGATCCACCATCAGCATAGCAATCTCTCTTTGTGCGTAGAATTCAAACACACAGCCAAAATCCATCTCCGCCTTGCTGTGATAGCCGTGCACCAATATCACCGTTGCATGCGGATTTTGCGGTGCATACAGCTTGGCACACAGCTTGTAGCCATCATGCGAGGTGATATACACCTTCTCATGCGGTGTGCTTGCTAACTTATCCCAGCCGCGCTTGACTACCTCAACCTGCTTTTCGAAGCCGTTCTGCTGCAATTCATCCAAAAAGCGGCTTTGATTGTCCGGAGAAGGATCGTTTCTGCCAAAAGACTTTTTGAAAAGCTTGTGGATGTGACGTGCGGCAAACACCGCTCCCACCGCAACGGCAATCACCGCAGCGACTACCAGCGCAGCGATCACCAAAGCGATCACCACACCGATCAGAATATAAATTAATGCATACATAGATCAAAAACTCCTTTGTCGGGGAAGATCACAGAAGCTGCACACCACATGCATGCTCTCCTATGACAAAATTGGCGGATTCGGGCGAGGTGATGCGCTCACCGTTAAAATACAAGCCCTCGATACGAACGTTTTGTACACCGTGTGCTTGGTCAAGCCCACGGAATACCGAGCAAGGCATAGCCATGGGAGCGTCGGTCAGCACGTAAATATTCTTGAACAGGATATCGTGTACGCATCCGTGCAGGCCGTCCTTTGCAAACATCCCCATATCGTACAGTGCCACGTTGAGCAGCACGGGCTGCTGCGCGGTACTGCGGTATTCCTGCTCCTCGCTTTGCTGGTGCACGTCACTTTGCTGATACTGCGTGTACTCCACGCGGATATTCTCAAAGCAAACGTGATGGATCTCGGCGCGGTTATGGTGTTGGATATCCAACTGTATCGTTGAGCCGTGGATCACGTCGCAATCCGAGAACAGAATATGATAGAAGGCGGGCGCGTTGGTCTCCGCACCGATCTCAAGCGCTCTGCCCCAATCGCACCACAGCACGCATCTCTCCACCGTGATATTACGGTTGCAATTCTCGTCCCAGCCGCAGATGCCCTTGATGACCATGCAATCATCAAAATTGCGCAAGAAGCAATTTCGTACGGTCACGTTGGAGCAGTTGAACAGATCGATTCCATCCGAGTTGTAACGCCACATGCCGATGGTTTTGACGTTCTCAAGATTTACGTTTTCACACCCTGCGGCAATGATGGCAAACGAGGCGCTGTCACGGCAGATCACGCCCTCAACCGAAACGTTTTTGCATCTGTAAAAGCGCAGATTACCGCGCAGCACGCGACGCGTGTGCATAAAGGTACGGATGCCCTGACTGTCACGCGGAACAGGCTTTTCATAGTCATATGCCAGAAGTGATGTATCGTCACTTCTTTCCTCGCGGCTGCCGTCTATGATACCGTGCCCGAGAATACGGATATTCTCGGCACAGATCGCGTAAAACGAGCCGTATACCACCGCACCCGCATCAATGTAGACGGTATCATTGTCGGTCAGCTCGATCGAGCCGATATGATGCTCGCCGCCCGCAAAACGATACGTCGTGCGCAGACCGTCGGTTTCCTTGATCGGGTTGACGAAAATATGCAGCGCATTGTGGTGTCCGTCCGCCTCTACCGTATACTGCCCACAGCCGGGCAGCGTAAAGGTGGCGGTGGCACCCTGCAGCTCGACCTTGACACCGCGCGAGAGCGGGCGCACCAACACCCTTGCAGGTGCAAAAGGCCAGGTCACGCTGATACTGATCTCCTCATCTGCTTCCAGAGATAAAAATCCCGAAAGCTCGGTTTGCTCCAAGGGGCGCTGATGCCCGGGCCAGGAGCGATTGAACGGCATGGCTGACACGCGTGCCGTATATAGCTTTGCTTTTCTTTGATTGACAGTGACGCTGCAGTCTTCATAAATCTGCTGTCCTACGGGAAATACGGGAATTCTTACCATAAGGGACTACCTCACCTTCTCAAAATTCGCGGTATATGAATACATCATTATTATATCACGAATCAGCAGCAAATGCAACAACGACTTGCATAATTGTTATATAGATTGATCCCTTCACCTATATAGACGCATTTTTTCGAAAAAAGTCTCTCCTTTTTGCAAATTTTTTGCAAAAAATTTTTCCGTTCACAGCAAAATGAAAGCCGGACTTGCGCACACTTGTGTACAAGTCCGGTTTTGGAGTATGAAATTGCGATTCAGCCGTCCTGATTTTCCAGATACTCTCTGAAGACACGGTGCGCACCGGGGATGGGATACGTGCTGCCAAGCTCTGCGCGCGTGGCGGCACACAAGGGGGACAGTGCTTTGGCCACATCCTTGACGCGCACCAAATAGCCCGTCATGTGCCATTCCAGATGTGTGAAAATATGCTTGGCCGTGATCGGCTCACCAACGTTTGTCACCTCAAAGCCCAGCTCGCTTACATGCTGCGCAGCCTGTGCCGCATCCAACACGCCCTCGGTCTGATAAAACTCATACATCCCGGCTAAAAGTCCCGTAGCGGGACGCTTGCGCAGCACGACTCTTTGGCCATCCCACAAAAGCAGCACGGTCATATCGATTCGTTTCCTCGGCTTAGCCTTGGAGCGCACGGGCAGCTCGTCTGCCCTTCCCTCGGCCAACGCCTTACAAAAGGCCTGCAACGGGCAAATATCGCACCTTGCCTCTCCTGCCGGCACGCAAACGGTTGCGCCCAACTCGATCAGCGCCTGCGTAAATTCCCCCGCATGCTCTGCGGGAATGATGGCTGCGACGTCCTCTCTCGCTATTTTCTGTACGGCAGGCTGCAGAATATCCTGCTCGCACCCGGTCAACCTTGCCCACACGCGCATGACGTTGCCGTCCACTGCGGGTGCGGGACGTCCGAACGCGATGGACGAGATAGCTCCCGCGGTATATGCTCCGATGCCGCAAAGCTTTTGCAGCTCCGCTGCGTCTGCGGGCAGCTCTGTGCCATACTCGGCACATATCTGCCTTGCTGCCTTTTGCAGATTGCGAGCGCGACTGTAATATCCCAACCCCTCCCACAGCTTGAGCAAGCGCTCCTCGGGCACCTCGGCAAGCGCGCGTACGTCGGGTAATTCACGCATAAAGCGCTCAAAATACGGTTTGACCGCCTCCACGCGCGTTTGCTGCAGCATGATCTCGGAGATCCACACGCGATAAGGCGTGATCTCCCTTCTCCACGGCAGATCGCGTGCATTTTGCCGATACCAGATCAGCATCGGCTCTGCCAGCTCCTTTGCAAGTGCCATAGATCAAAGCCCCGCGAATTTATCGCAAGCGATCTTATACTGCGTGCGCGAGATCGGGATCAAATCCCCGTTACGCATGGTATATTCGCGATTGCTGATGCGGCTGGTATGCCGCAAATTGACGGTGTAAGAGCGATGGCAGCGAAAAAAGATATCCTGCGGCAGCTTTTCGCAAAACATCTCAAAGCTTCCCATAAAGGTATACTGTTGCCCGTCGCGCGCATACACGATAATATCGTGTTTTTGGCTCTCCAGATACAGAATATCGTCATATTCCATCATGACCTGCCCCAATCTTCGGTCGTTGATCACAAGCCCCGGCTGCTTTTCCATCTTTTCCAGACAGATCTGCACTGCTTTACGCAGCTTGACGGGATCAACGGGCTTGGTCAGATAGGTCAGCGGATAGACCTCGTAGGCATCCAGGGCAAACTCAGCGCTGGACGTCATAAAAATAATATTGACGCGGCTGCCTGCACGGCGCAGCTCGCTTGCATATTCCAATCCCGTGCATTTGTCCATCACGATATCAAGAAGCAGCAGCGTATAATCGCACTTGCGCATAGCGGCACGCAGCTCCTCCACAGAGGAAAAGCAATCGGTACGGTGGGTGATTCCTTTTTCTTCCATGACCTGATCCAAAAGCACCTTGGCCGTTTTGGCAAAAACAGCCTCGTCGTCACAAATTGCCGTATAAAACATCCTTGCCTCCTAAATCATTTTTGAAAATACTCCTGCCCCGGCAGGCAAAGCACCGCCTGCGCATACAAGCGCTTGACAAAGGGGATTTGCAAGATGCCCCACAAAAGCATCACACCGGAAAGGTTGAGAATCACGTCGTCAACATCTCCGTTACCGCGCGCACTCAGATACTGTGCAAGCTCGACTGCAGCGATACATACGGCACTGATGCCCAGCACGGCATACCATTTGCCCGTCCATTTGGCACAAAGCGGTAAGAAAAGCGCAAACGGGCAAAACAGCACGAGATTGCCGCCCAGGTTCAAAAGTGCCAGACGAAATTGCGCAGGGCCGTCAAGCATGGTACCTGCAAACGCACCGATGCTGTGAAACGGAACGAGATTGAACACACGCTCGGCCTCCGGTTCGCGGTCAAACCACACGCTGTCAAACAAAACCACGTCCAAAAGCAGCACGCAATAAAGTCCGAAGATCACCGCACAAGCGGGGAGCATGACGCGACGCGTGTGTGCCTCACCCACGCAGATCAGTCTGCCGCCAATATACAGCATCAGGCAAACAGGCAGCAGCCAGACCAGCTTGACAAAGGGCGAGAGCGTCAAAAGCGGCTCACACACGGCATACGCCACGCCAAGCACCGCCGCCGTGACAAACAGCGCCTTCCCCGGGCCGCCCCAAAGCGGCGTTTGCATCGCAGCCTTCATACGCATCTCCCCTTTCTGCACGGATATGATTTATTATAACAGAAATACTTTGATTTGTCTACAAAATCGCAAGAAATTTCTCGCAAGGTCTTGACAAAAGCCGCGGTGCGTGCTACACTTAACGTATCAACCATAAGGAGAACTTGCATGAAGCACCTGTTTGACAACAGCAACATTTTCCTTTATTATTATGCATTTGCCATGTAATAAGGGTATTTTTTGCTGCCATGTCATACGCGATATCCGATGCAATTTCCGACACGCCGCAGTAAAAGCTGCGGTATTTTTATTTTCAAACGATTTTTCAAGTACCCCAAGGAGGACACAATCATGATCGCTGTACTGAAGCCCGGAACGACCGAACAACAAATCCAAAGCCTGACAGACTGGATCCGCACCCAAGGACTGACCGTCCACCTCTCTGCAGGACGATACCAAACCATCGTAGGTCTTGTTGGCGATACCTCGCGCATTGACGAGGATCTTTTGGGCAGCCTTTCTTACGTGGAAACGGTCAAGCGTATCAGTGAGCCCTTCAAGAGCGCAAACAGAAAATTCCACCCCGATAACAGCATCATCCGCGCGGGTGACACCTTGGTGGGTGACGGCAATTTTGCCGTGATTGCAGGCCCTTGCTCTGTGGAGAGCGAGGAGCAGGTGGCAGAGATCGCGCGTGCGGTCAAGGCAAGCGGTGCAACCATGCTGCGCGGCGGTGCCTTCAAGCCCCGTACCTCCCCCTACGATTTCCAAGGCCTGAAGGCAGACGGCATTGAAATTTTGCTGCACGCCAAGCGCGAGACCGGCCTTCCCATCGTTTCCGAGATCATGAACGCCAACCATCTTCCCATGTTCGAAGAGGTGGACGTGATTCAGGTAGGCGCGCGCAACATGCAAAACTTTGAGCTGCTCAAGGAGCTCGGAAAAACGCAGAAGACGATTCTGCTCAAGAGAGGTCTTGCCGCCACACTCAAGGAATTTCTGATGTCTGCCGAATACATCATGGCGGGCGGCAACGAAAACGTCATCCTTTGCGAGCGCGGCATCCGTACTTATGAAACCTACACCCGCAACACGCTGGATCTTTCCGCTGTTCCCGTGCTGCACGAGCTGACGCATCTGCCCGTGATCGTGGACCCCAGCCACGCAACGGGATCTGCCAAGCTGGTAGAGCCCATGGCACTGGCTGCCGCTGCCGCAGGCGCGGACGGTCTGATGATCGAGGTACACAACGATCCTACCCACGCCATGTGCGACGGTGCGCAATCGCTGACCCCCGCGCAATTTGACAAGACCATGCACCACGTGCGCCTTATACTGGACGCCGTTTCAGGCATTGAACACTGAATTTTGAAGGAGAACCCACATGACCATCGGAATTTGCGGACTTGGGCTGATTGGCGGCTCGGCAGCCAAGGCTTACAAGCAAAACGCCCCCGAAACCCGTGTTTTGGGGTATGATAAAAACCCCACCTCACAAAGCTACGCGCTGCTTTGCGGCATGATCGACGGCACACTGGACGACACCACACTGCCCGAATGTGACCTCGTATTGGTTGCGCTTTATCCCGACGCGGCTGTTTCTTACATACAAAATATCGCTCCCTTATTGAAAAAGGACTGCGTGCTCATGGATCTTTGCGGTGTCAAGGAGCAGGTATGCGAGGCAGGATTTGCACTGGCTGAGCAATATGGCTTTTGCTTTGTGGGCGGCCACCCCATGGCAGGCACGCACAATTCCGGCATCAAATACACAAGAGCCAATCTTTTTTCGGGTGCGCCTATGGTCATCGTGCCGCCCACTTACGAGGATATTGCCCTGCTTGACCGCATCAAGCACATGCTTTCGTCCATGGGCTTTGGCTCGATCACGGTCAGCACCGCCAAGGAGCACGACCGCATGATCGCCTTTACCTCGCAGCTGGCGCACGTGGTTTCCAACGCTTACGTCAAAAGCCCTACCGCACGCTCGCACAAGGGCTTTTCCGCAGGCAGCTACAAGGACATGACGCGCGTAGCATGGCTGAACGAATACATGTGGAGCGAGCTTTTCTTGCAGAACAGCGAGCCCTTGCTTGAAGAAATTGACAGCCTGATCGCTTCGCTATCCGAATACCGCAACGCCATTGCAGCGAACGACAAGGACACCTTGCGCGACTTGCTTGCCGATGGCAGACGCGCAAAAGAACAGATTGACGGAAGGAAAACAAGCAAATGACCACCATTACCGTACACGCCTCACAAACGTACAACGTGCATATCGGCTGCGGCCTTTTGGGCAAGGCGGGAGAGCTTAGCGCACAGGTGATCAAGCCCTGCCGCACACTGATCCTGACCGACGACCACGTAGCTCCTTTATATGCCGACGCTCTTGCCTCCTCTCTTTCGGATGCGGGCTTTGTGCCCGAGGTTTACGTTGTGCCGCACGGTGAGGGCTCAAAATCGATTTCCACGCTGGGTGCTCTGCTTGAGCATCTGGCAGAAAACAAATACACGCGTACCGACGCGCTGTTTGCCCTTGGAGGCGGTGTGATCGGTGACCTTTGCGGCTTTGCAGCGTCTGTTTACCTGCGAGGCATTGCCTTTGTACAAATCCCCACCACGCTGCTTGCCTGCGTGGATTCCTCGGTAGGCGGCAAAACTGCCGTGAATCTGACTGCGGGTAAAAACCTGGCAGGCGCATTTTACCAGCCCCGACTGGTCGTTTGCGATCCCGACACGCTTTGCACGCTGCCCTCCGAGATCCTTGCCGATGGCTGTGCCGAAGTGATCAAATACGGGGTGATCAACGATTCCGTACTGTTTTCTTGGCTGCAGGACGGCATATCGCCCGCTTGTGAGCAGATCATTGCCCGCTGCGTGCAGAACAAGCGCGACGTTGTCGAAAAGGACGAATTTGACACGGGATTGCGCCAGCTTCTCAATCTGGGACACACCGTGGCGCATGCCATTGAAAAGCGCTCGGATTTTGCCATTTCGCACGGCTCTGCCGTGGCTATTGGTACGGTGGCCATCATGCGCGCTGCCGTTGCGCAGGGTCTTTGCCCTGCCGCTGATTTGGACGCGCTGATCTCTCTGACCGCGCAACTCGGTCTGCCCGTCACCTGTCCTTACAGCGCACAAGAGCTGACCCAAGCAGCGCTTTCGGATAAAAAGCGCACGGGCGGCAGCATCACGCTGGTGGTGCCTTACGGCATTGGCGACAGCCGCCTTTGCAAGATATCAACCGACGACCTTTTGGCATGGGTTGCCAAGGGTATTGACTAAGGGGGGCAGCCATGCAAGTCACGCTGCACTCTCCCGCTCCGCGCGGTACGCTGCCATCATTCCCCTCCAAATCCGAGGCACACAGATACCTGATCTGTGCCGCCTTTGCAGACGCACCCACGCACATCGTATGTGCTGCTGCCAACGACGACATTGACGCCACCGTTTCTTGCCTTTGCGCGCTTGGTGCAGACATCACCCGCACTGCGGACGGCTTTTCGGTGACCCCCATAAAAAGCTTTCCGGATACCGCCTCGATGGATTGCGGTGAATCCGGCTCTACCTTGCGTTTTCTCTTGCCCGTAATCTGTGCGCTCGGCACGCACGCAAGCCTGACTTTGCACGGAAGACTGCCCGCGCGTCCGCTCTCGCCGCTCTACGAGCTGCTTTTGGAGAACGGGGCTTGCATCTCCCCCCAAGGCTCCAATCCCTTGGAGGTATCGGGCAAGCTCTGCGGCAGTGATTTTTCCATTGCGGCCAACGTTTCCTCGCAATTCATCAGCGGACTTTTGTTCGCGCTGCCGTTGCTTGACCTTGATACCCCCTGCACGATTCGCTTGATCGGACAGATGGAGTCGCGTCCTTATCTGGATATGACGCTGGCCGCTCTTGCCATCTTTGGCGTAAAAGTAGCCGAGCAGAACGGTGTGCTGACCATCCCCGCGCACAGTCACTTTACCTCCCCCAGCACGCTTGTCGTGGGCGGTGACTGGTCGGGGGCAGCTCCTTGGCTTTGCATGGGCGCTGTCGGCAAGCATCCCATTACGGTGACAGGCCTTGACACGGCATCGGGACAAGGAGATAAAGCCATTCTGTCCGTGCTTGCCGATATGGGAGCACGGGTCGATGCCGATCAAAGCACGATCACAATCACGCCTTGCCAATTGCGCGGCATAGAGCTTGACGCCGCCAACATCCCCGATCTCGTCCCCGTTATCGCGGCAACAGCCGCGCTGTCCGAGGGGACGACGCACATTACGGGCGCGGCAAGGCTGCGCATCAAGGAATCCGACAGACTGATGACAACAACAGCCGTGCTGCGTGCTTTGGGCGCAGATATTCAAGAAACCCAAGATGGCCTGATCATCCACGGCAAGCCCACGCTTTCGGGCGGTGCGGTCGATGCCTTTGGCGACCACCGCATTGCCATGACCGCTGCGGTTGCCGCTCTTGGCTGCCAAGCGCCCGTCACGATTGATGGCGCACAAGCGGTTGCCAAATCCTACCCCACCTTCTGGGAGCAGCTTTCTCTGCTTTGCACAGAGGGTACGGTGATTTTCTGAAAGGAGACGAATATGCCCCATCCCTACGGAAGAAATATCAAGCTGGATATTCGAGGCGGCTCGCACGATCCCGAGATCTCCATGACGCTCGCGGGGCTGCCCGCAGGCATTGCCGTTGACAAGGACGTGCTCAAGGCCTTTATGGCACGACGCGCCCCCGGACAGAATGCATGGTCCACCCCGCGCCGCGAGGCGGATCTGCCACACTTTACGCGCGGCATGACCAAGGGCGAGGACGGTATACTTTATACCGACGGCACGCCCATCGAGGCGGTCATTTATAACACCAATACCCGCTCGTCCGACTACAACTGCGACGTTCCCCGTCCCGGGCATGCCGATCTCGCCGCGCGCCTGAAATACGGTGAGCAGGTCGATCTGCGCGGTGGCGGCCATTTTTCGGGACGCCTGACCGCTCTTATGTGCGTCGCGGGCGGCATTTGCCTGCAGTATTTGGCAACGCGCGGCATCCGGATCGCTGCGCACGCGCTGGCCATTGGCGGTGTACAGGACACGCCCTATGATCCCGTTGACAATACGCTCCCCGCTTATGCCGAGTCGGATTTCCCCGTGCTTTTCGCTGCCGCAGGTGAACAAATGAAGGCCGCCATTGCCCAAGCGCATGCCGAGGGGGACTCGGTGGGCGGCTTGATCGAATGCAAGATCGCAGGCGTTCCCGCAGGGCTTGGAGAGCACATGTTTGCTTCGGTTGAGCAAAGCATCAGTGCTGCCGTTTGGGGCATTCCCGCAGTCAAGGGTATTTCGTTCGGTGCAGGCTTTGACGTGGCCGACATGCTCGGCTCGCAGAATAACGATCCCATCCTTGCCGATGGCGAACGCATCTATACCGCTACAAACAACGCCGGGGGAATCCTTGGCGGCATGACTTACGGCATGCCCGTTCTCTTCACGGTTGCCATCAAGCCCACGCCATCGATTGCAAAAGAGCAGCAAAGCGTCAGCCTCTCGCGCATGGAAAACACTACGCTCAAAATTCAAGGCAGACACGACCCCTGCATCGTGCCGCGTGCCGTCCCCGTTGTGGAGGCCGCGGCAGCACTTGCCGTGACCGATCTTTTACTTGACCTGTAAAGGAGCTTTTATGTATTATTTACCTACCGATTATTTGGTTTTAACCGCTATCCGCGACAAAAAGACCGCGCTTGATACGCTGTTGGAGGCTGCTTGCGCCTCTCTGCCCTATCCCTTATCCAAGGACGCGCTTGCGTTCTCCTTAGGCAAGCTGCGTACAGGCGGCTATATCAAGGGCTACGCACTGACCGAAAAGGGCTTGACTTTTTTCAAGAGCAACAAGAAATTTTTGGAAAGCAAGAGCCGTGCCGATGCGCGTCTTTGCCAACTTTTATGTGTTGAGCAGGTCACAGGAACAATTACCCCTTACGAGCTTTCCGACTCAGCTTACGTTGAGGCTTGCGACGCCCTGCGACGCAAATACAGCATCCCCTCGCCCGATTTTACCGTTGAGCAAGGCGAGAATTCCCTGATCCTGCGCTTCGCAGGCTATGGCAGCGAGGACCAAGACGAATACACCGACGAGCAAAGCATTGCGATCAACGCCCCCTCTCTTTGCGCGCTTGCACATACTTTTGTGCAGTTTTATAAGGATGGCAGACACCATAAATGCTGCCTGTACGCCGACGGTGCGCCCGCTTACGTGGCAACCGTCAGCATAAACGACGACACCACACGTTTGAATATTTCCAAGATCCTTTTCAACCGTCAACGCTTTATCGGGAAATGCGACGGGAACCTTGATTACGCGCAATGCGGTGACAGCGTTTTTGATCGCACGGACTCCAAGATAGACGAATACGTGCTTTTGGCAATGCTGGAAACCGAACGCATCTTGCTTGAGGATTTCCCCTATGAGGACGTTGAGATTTTATGGGAGATGTGCTGATATGAGCAAATTTTATCTGATAGGCGAGCATCTCTCGCACAGCTTTTCACCCCAAATTCACGCCATGCTGGGCAATCCCGATTACACCTTAAAGGAGCTTGCTCCCGACGAGGTCGGGGCGTTTGTCAAGCACGGAGATTACGTGGGCATGAACGTCACCATTCCCTACAAGCAGGTCGTCATCCCCTTCCTTGACGAGCTGACTCCCGCTGCCCGAAAGTTGGGCGCGGTCAATACCGTCACGCGCCGCGCAGACGGCTCTTTACTTGGCGACAACACCGATTATTTCGGATTTTCTTATGCGCTTTCGTCCGCGGGCATTACTCTTGCGGGCAAAAAGGTGCTGATACTGGGCTCGGGCGGTGCATCCAAGACTGCAGTTGCGGTTGCACGCGATGCGGGCGCTGACGCGGTCGTGGTCGTTTCCCGCTCGGGAGAGGTCAATTACGACAACGTTTACGACCTGCACAAAAACGCAGAAGTCATCATCAACTGCACGCCCGTGGGGATGTACCCCAAATCGGGTATCTCTGCCGTTGACCTTGCCAAATTCCCGTACCTTTGCGGTGTGGCAGACATGATCTACAATCCCGCACGCACCGCATTCTTGGCTCAGGCCGAGCAGCTTGGGTTGCCGCGCACCAACGGTCTTTCCATGCTGGTCGCGCAAGCGGCAGCAGGTCACGAGCGCTTTACAGGCGCACCCGTAGATACCGCACAAATGGACAGAATCGTGCGCACCTTTGCCGCCGAGAGTGCCAATATCGTGTTGATCGGCATGCCGGGCTGCGGCAAAAGCACGATTGGCGCAGCGCTTGCCACCTTAACAGGCAAGAAATTCGTGGACACCGACGCGCTGATCGTGCAAAAGGCCGACAAGCCCATTCCCAAAATTTTTGCCACCGAGGGCGAGGGTGCATTCCGCGCCTTGGAGCATCAGGTCGTGTGCGAGGTGGGCGTGGGACACGGTCAGATCATTGCCACGGGCGGCGGTGTGGTCACGCGCCCAGAAAATCAATATCCGCTCATGCAAAACAGCACGATTGTTTGGCTGACACGCCCGCTTGAAGATCTCCCTACCGACGGCAGACCGCTCTCGCAAGCGAACAGACTTGCCGACATGTACCGCATCCGCGAGCCGCTTTACCGCACGTTTGCGGACGTTCAAATTCCAAACGACGGCACGCCCGACGAGGTTGCCGCACGCATTATGGAGGTGATTTTATGAAATTCTTAGTCATCAACGGCCCCAATCTCAATTTGCTTGGCCGTCGTGAGCCTGCCATTTACGGCAACAAATCCTACGCTGCACTCTGCGAGCATATCAAGGCAACCGCAGGCGAGCTGGGCATTGAAATTGAAATCATGCAGACCAATCACGAGGGCGTGATCGTGGACGCGATTCAGGACGCGATTGACAAATACGACGGCATCGTCATCAACCCCGCCGCCTACACGCACACAAGCGTTGCCATTGCCGATGCGATTGCCGCTGTGGAAATTCCCACAGCCGAAGTGCATCTTTCGGACGTGGACAGCCGCGAGGCCTTCCGTCACATTTCTTACGTCACCCCCGTGTGCGTCGTACGCGTCACAGGCCTTGGCTTTTATAGCTACAGCGAGGCCATGCGCCAACTCTATGCACATCTTACCAAAAACGATTGACAATTGTTTTGCTGTCTGCTATAATAGGCTTATCAAAGAATGGAGGATTCAACCGTGAAGCACATAGCAAAAATCGCGCTTGCCCTGCTGCTTTGTTCCACCGCCCTGCTCTCTGCCTGTGACAGCGGCACCGCTCCCGAGCAGACTACGCTGCCCGAATCGGATCCCGCAACCGAACAGACAACAGAGCAGACAACAGAGCAGACAACAGAGCAGATAACAACCGAACCCGAAACACCTACAGAAATTGCAACAGAGGAGGAAACCATTGTGCCTAACGACGGTAAACCCAAGAAATTCTTTACACTCAGCTTTGACGACGGCATTACGCAGGATCTGAAGATCATCGAGATCCTCAAGAAATACGACGTCAAGTGTATTTCCTTCAATATCAACACAGGCCTTTACGGTGCAAACTGGGCTTGGGTAGGTCAGGCGATCGGTGATCCCTCCATCCCCCATCAGCGCTTCACCAAGGAAGAGCTTGAAAGCGGCATTTACGACGGCTACGAGGTGCTGGTACACACACTCAACCACCCCTCGCTCAAAAATTACGACAAATCCTCTGCCAAAATCAAAAAAGAGGTTGGCAAGGACGCAGATAACATTGAAAAGCTGACAGGCGTGCGCCCCATCGGCATGGCTTGGCCGGGCGGTGACACCGAATACACCGACAAGACCATTGAGCTTGTACTGGCAAATACCGACATCCGCTTTGCACGCGGCACCACCTCGACCTACACCTATGACTTACCCGAATACTTTATGAAGTGGATGCCCACCTGTTCTATCGTGGATGCCCGTTGCCTGACACTGGCACAGGAATTTATTGATGCCGAGTGTACCGAGGACATGCTCTTCTACGTTTGGGGACATGGCTACGAGTTGGATATGAACAACGGCAAGGGCTATGAAACCTTTGAGCAGCTGGTCAAGATGATGAGCGAGGCCGAGGACATTTACCTTGTCACCAACACCGAGTTCTATCAGATCTACAAGGATCAGATCCCCTCTTGGAAAGAAGCCGAATAACAAAAAAGGTCGAGAGCTCGACCGTTGATAAAACCGAATCAAAAACGCAAAAGCAGAAGTTCAAACTGAACTTCTGCTTTTTGATATCAAAAGATGTAAAGAATCATCCGGAAATGCATCTTGCCAAACTCATCGTTTTTTCGCGCATGAATACGGGACTGTGCTATTACCACTCCCGCCATTCTTCGGTGACGTCATCGTCGGAGTTGCGCAAGCCGTATGCCACGGCACTGCTTTGGATCAGCTCACAAATCGCCTCGCGCTCCACGGTTTCGATCATGGAATACTCGGTTTTCTCATTCAAATCATTGAGTGCCAAAACAAGCACCTTTACCTGCTCTAATATTTTCTGATCAGACGGCTCTTTGAGTCCTTCAAGCGAATCCAGATACCGCATCACTAAAAATTCGAGCTCTTCTACGTCTTTTTTTGTAAAGCCGCAATCCGCACAATCCTGCATGTATTCGGTCATTGGAGCAATCACGGAATTCTGCAGTTGTTTTTTGTAATCCTCCATATTCATAGGCATCCATTGCGGCTCATGATCGATCCCCGGAAAGATATCATGTCTTCCCGGCATCGCAAACAAATCACCAAACTTCACCTTTTTGAGCCAACCGATCTTGTAAGGCTGTCCGACAATGACCGAATATCCGTCTTTATGCTCAAGGCTGACAATCACAGCATCAACAGGCTTGCCGTTTGCAGAAGACACGGAGGCATTCCATGCAATGCCGCTGGCTTTGATTTTCCCTTCGTCTGCCAATTGCTTGTGGATTTGGGTCAGGTCATTCAGCACTTTTTGAGATTCGGGATGCTCGTTTCCATCGTAGCTTGCAGTCAATTCCACCGAATCATCCGACAGCAAAACTGCTGCGAACGGATAAAACTCACGGTACTTTTTCATCTGCTCCTCTGCAAAGGGGAGCAGCTTATCAAGCAAAACTTCGCACTGTTCTTTCGGGGTCATGATGATTCTCCTTAATCTTGATTTTCATATGACACAAGCTGCAAATTTCTGATCTCCATGGTGTGATAGAACGTGCCAATGGTCTCCCAGCCTACGTTCATGCCACCGATATAAAGCTCGGAAAGCGAATCCACCGTAAAATATCCGTCCTCCAAACCCTTTTCCAGCATATCCTCCAGATAAGGCTTGAGGTCGATCTCCACGTGTACCCATTCCCCGCTCGTGTCGGGTTTTTTCTTTTCATACAGCGTGCGGCCGCTGTTTTTGTATACATGTTTGGATCCGATGGAATAGATCATAGCCCCCGAAGAGTCAGCCTTGCCGCCGTCGTAGCCGATATAGTGATTGGTCCTGTCGGCGCGGTTATCAAACAGTTGCACACCAAACCAACAAAAATCGTGGGTATCGGTGCCTTTTACGTAAAAGTACATCAAGAATTGCGCTGCGCGCACCCAGTCGCCCTCGATCGGAGTTTCCAAGAATTCGATCAGGCGAATATCCATGGAAAGCACCAAGCTATCTACGTCGCAGATCAGGAAGTCCATCTCTCTTCTCGACTCCAGGGATTGCGAGAAATTATCCTGCTCTACCAAAAGATGCGGCCAATAATCACCCTGCACCGCAGGTTTTCCGTGATAATACAGACTTGTATCAAGTTCAAAGGTCATCACGTTGTATTCGGGATCGTACCCAAAGCTTCTGCCCATGCCGTCCGTGATCACGGTCGGAGCGCTCTCCACGCGATTCTCCACCAGACAAGGGCCGGAATCCCACTGCGCAAGTCGCCAAACAGGGTTATCCGCTTCCCCACCGTAAAAATCATGCTCATCCAAAACGGAAAAGGCATCTCCGTTTGCGTGATCCTTTTGAGAGATCAGCTGTATACCATCTTTGAAAGTAAGATCGGGAATTATTTGCATATGTGTAATCTCCTCGGGCGCGGTTTCTTCGGGTTCTGCAGTACTCTGCACCGTGGTTGTAACCGTTGTCGTTTCCACTGTCGTTTCCTCAATCGCAGCGGTTGTATCAATCGGTGGGATTGGGGCATCCGGCTCGTCTTTGGCGCAAGCCGCAAAGATTGGTAAGCACATGGCTGCTGCCAACGCCAGCAGCGGCAATCTGTATTTCCTCATCATCCTTCTCCTTCATACAAGCTTGTAAAATTATCCATTATCCCTCTCCGTCGGCAGTTTCTTCATCGCCCTCGGATCTGCTCGCCTTGAAATTGTACACGGGCAGGATCACATCCACAACGTCCACTGTGGGTTCAACAGTGTCCAGAATATCGTCAATGCTTCTGTATGCCATGGGAGATTCATCGATCGTGGACTCGTTGACAGAGGTGGTGTAAATCCCTTTCATCGCCTCTCTGTATTCCTCAAGGGAAATGGCCGCCTTGGCTTCGGATCGCTTCATCAATCTGCCCGCACCGTGCGGGGCGGTATAATTCCATTCGGAATTGCCCTTGCCGCGACAGATCAGGCTGCCGTCACGCATATTGATGGGAATGATCAGCCGCTGGTCTTTTTGAGCAGACACAGCGCCCTTGCGGAGAATGCCCTGCTCGGTATCAATGTAATTATGCACCGTGGCAAAGCTGTCTTCCACAATCCATCCCATCCGATCGATCAGTTTTTGCCCGATATCCTTTCGGCTGACGTCTGCATAGAGCTTGGCAATATT
Source organism: Clostridia bacterium (assembly GCA_017452945.1). Next base: position 48,128 of record JAFTLD010000019.1, read on the forward strand.
CATATCATGCAAATATTGCTCCTTATACTCACCCGATAGAAAGCATTGCTCCGGGGACAACGTGCTTTTGATATCCACCGGCCTGATCTTTTTGCGCACAGCCTCTGCGGGCGTAATGCCGTGGCAAATAAAGAACGCCACATCCTGATGATACAGTGCCACATCCTTCCCAAGACGCCTGCTGCCCGAATGTATGACCAGATACAGTCCTCCATCCATGCTTCGGTTCACCTCAATGAAGTGGTTTCCGCCGCCCAGCGTGCCCAACGATCGCATGACGACGTCGGTATGCAAGGCTTGAGCGCTGTATAAATCCTCCAAGGGAATCTGTCTTATTGCGGGATTGGATCGGTGGAAAATAGCTGCACCAAAGGGAATCAACTCTCTGACCGCCCGATCCAATGCCTCAAAATTCACGTCTGTTTTCCGCAAACGGTACACCTGCATCCCGCATCCGATATCACTTCCCACGTATGCGGGATTGATCTTTTCTCCGATCGTCATAGACGTGCCCACCGTACACCCTGCAGAGGCGTGCATATCGGGCATCATGCGTATGACGCTGTCCTTCAGTTCCTCGGTGTTGCATATACGCAACACCTGTGCATAAGATTCACTATCCACGTTCAGAGCATATATGGTCGCCTTGTTGTATTTTCCTACAATATCGTACATATTTGCTCCTTTGCGCGGATATTTTTACAGTTTTAATCTTTTGGTCAGTCCTCTACAGCCACACCCTTGACTACGGTGATCACGCAAAGGCCTTTCGGGTCATTGTTGGGCACGATAGCAAACACAACGTCCACGGTCTGTCCCGCATAGCCTGCAAGATCGGCACATACGCCGGAGGGTGCGCCCTCGGCACCTTGGAACACGATCTTATCGGGATGCTCCATCACGTCATAGCCCGAGCCTGCCAGGAAGCTGTTACCTGCGTTTGCAATGCCGCTGCCCTCGGTCAAAGGAGAGAATTCGTCGCGCCCATACAACGTGCAATCCTGCCAGGTCTTACCACCGTCGGCAGACCACACATACTTGTCAATGCCGCCCCGTGCGACTGCCCAGCCTGCCAGCGCAAGCTTGCCGCCATCCACGGTCGAGCCGTTATAATCAATGATATCCAGCCCCTTATCCGAGCTGCTGCCGCGCGAATTGTACGGGCCGTCACCGTCGCCCGCACCGTTGATAAAGTCAATAAACGCTGTAAAGCGAACGTCGGAAACGCTGTAGCCGCTCGAAGCGTCCACAAGATCCGAGAAGGTCGGAGGAGCGGAAGGAGTTTCTTGTTCGGTACCCTGCTCGGGCTTTTGCTCGGTTTCGGGCCAACCCGCAAAATCCTGCTCACAAACGATCTTGAAGGTGCGGCTATCCACACCGTCCATATTGAATGCAAATGCATACGAATACGTACCGTTGCGATCGTAATAAACGGTATAGCCGTCGTAGTAGTGCGAATATCCCTTGCTGTCGGGCGTTTTGGAGGAATTGATCGTCAGCTCAACCCACTCACCGTCAATCTTTTCATAGATCACGGGAGCAGTCAGCTTGTCAAAGCCGTAGATGCGCACGGCCTTGTTATTCGAGCCGCCGGAAATCGTAAACTCCGCGCTCTTGCCGTTACTTGATTTAACGCTCGGCACGAATACGCTATCCACAGCCTCACCGTCCTGCACGGTCAGCTTGACACCGTTGATGCAGGTGTTCTCGCGAATTTCCTGCATATTGGAATCATCGGTGGAGGTATAGAAGCCCCAGGGAGAGATGATCAGGCACAGCTTCATGGTGTCGCCTGCCTTGAGCGTGACGTTCTCAAGATCCAGCGACAAACTGTACTTGGAGTTCTGTCCCACCAGGACGAAGCCTGCGTCACACTTCTGCCCGCCAATGGTCATTTCCGAGCCGTAGATCACAAAGCCCAAGTTGACGTTGTTATTTGCCCAATCCTCAGCCGTTGCCTCCAGATCGTAGAGTGCTACGTACGGATACTGATCGCCAAGCTTGAGCACCTCGGGGGTAGCCGAGGCATTCACCGTTCCCTGCACGACCTTGTTACCCGCACCGAGATAGCCGATCTTTTTATAAGCGCCCGCATAGCCCTCCAGAGAATAGAACGAGAAATCCTTGGCGAAGTCTGCTATACTGATATCCGCAAGCACCTCGTAATTGATCTCGTAGTAGGCGCGCAGCTCGTCGGTCTCGGGCAGCTCTACGTGATTGTAGGATACCTTGATCTTGCCGTCGTCCGAGATATAATCCATTTTGACGTCGGTATAGGTCGGGCCGGAGGAAATGATGTTATTATGATAGTTCTCGGTAGCAGAATAGTTCCCTTCTGCATCGGTATATTGCAGGAAATACTGGAAGCCGCCGTGCGTATGCTGCGGCTGATTGCTGTATCCCTGTCCCTTGGGAAGTTCAAACCAGTAAGGCATGGACATGGAACGGAAATCGGGCAAGGTCCACAGATCGCGCGCACCGTACAAGGGGCTGATGCAGCTGGTCTCGGTCGTACCCAGCGAGAGGTGATAGTAAGGCCAGAAGTACTGAATGGAGGAAAGCTGCTTGAGCGGAATCTGTCCCCAGTTCATGTACAAATTCAGTACGGTCAGCTCAACCGTCTCCCCTGCCTTGAGCGAGATGGGGAAATAAGTTTCGGAATAGGAAGGATCACCGGGATCATAGATCGGCTCCTCGTTTTCACCCTTGAAGTTCTTGCAGATCATGACCGGAATGGGCAGCAGCAAATCATCCTTGCCAAGGATCAGCGCGTTCTCACCGCAGCCGCTGGTGGTAGTGGTGTACGCGTAAATCTTGCGGTCACTCTCTGCCGTGATCGAAATATCGGAGGAATAATGGCGGTTTTGCTCGCTAAAGAAGGGCTCGTTAAAGCCTGTGCCGCCAATGCTATAACGGTATGCGCCTCTGAGCGCATCGTAGCCCACGTAAGCATCGCCCTGTACGCTCTGCAAAGGATTGCGCTCGTATTCAGCCTCAATCAGGAACGCATCAAAGCTATGGCTCTCGTCTGTATACAGGCGGTGTCCCATATAGAAATCGTCACCGGTGGAATCGGGATTGGCATACAGCTCGCCGCCCTTGGGGCATGCGCTTTGGGTCACGGTATACACACCGTCCGACAGCGTAATCTCCAAGCGTCCGCTGTTCTCGTGCGGCAGCAGAATGAAGCCGAGGATGCCCACGCCCTTGATATCAAAGCCCACGTATTCGCAGCTGTCAAAATCTACACCGTCAAGCGAGGTATGCGTGCCGTTCTTGTCCTTGACGATCAGTTTATCCACGGTATTGGCGGAGATCTTGGTAATCATACCCATGCTATCAATGCCCGTGAGGTACTCGGTGGCAACAAAGTGCAACACCTGATTCATTTTGTCGGAATAGGTATGGAAGGTTCTGTCAAGCAGAACTGCGGGGGCTGACATATCCAATGCGATCGCCTTGATGTCCTTGATCTGAACCGTATCACCGGAGCCACCGATATCAAAGCGCAAAGAGGTAACAGCTCCCGTATAGTCAACGGCATTGCTCAGCACCAGCGTATACGTGTTCCATTCACCGTCTCCCACAAGGTTAAAGCGCACGCATTGCTCTGCGTTGTGTCCCGTGCGGTCTCCGGCAATAAAGTACAGCTCACCCGAGGTGGCAGCGGTCTTGACCGAGAATTGCACGGCATTGTACTGCTCGGCCTGATAGTAAAGCCCCTTCTTTTTGGTGTTCTTTACAGTATAAACGTACGGATCAAAGCCGGTCACCGTATAGGAGATCACACCGTCCGAAACCTTGAAATCGGCTACGTCGTTGTCTCTCATGTTCCCTTTGCTGATGGCAAACTCCATCTGATCCGTCACAGCAGCGCTGCCCATAAAGTTTTGCCCCATGATGTGCGTATCATAGTAGTAATAGCTCATGCGGTAAATGTTGGTGTGCGGTGCAGCAGTGGATTCGGAGGCAAGGTAGGTCTTGCCGTCCTCCATGGTAATAAAAACGTCCATGGTGTTTTCCAGGTACACGCCGCCCGCAGCATTGGTCAGCGAGGTGACCAGCATATCGCTTGCGGACGAAAGGTTGTAATTCAATCGCATATTTTGGTTTTCTATGCGATAGGTCGTACGGGCAGGGTTTGCATAATATGCCTGCACACCGTCAGCCAGCTTGTTCGCATACATGATGGTGTCGGCATACGGTCCCGTGATGACCGGTTCAACGTAACCGGGATCATCGGGTCCCGGCTCGGGCTCGGGATCGGTACCGGGTTCGGTTCCCTGCCCGGTGGGTGCAGTCGTTTCCTGCTCGGGATCCTCGACATCGGGCTTTTTTCCGTTGCAAGCCGTCATGCAAGAACCTGTAAGCAAAATGAAAGACAAGGTTACAAGAAGAAATTGTCTGAGCTTCATAATACAAATTCCTTTCCGCAAAATAGTGTGTTATATTTATTGTACATGATTTTCTCTTTCCTGTCAATCGGTAATGCAAACAATCTCGTGCATAGCGGCTCGTTTTTTTGGTTGTTTTGCGAAATTATTTTCATAAAGCACCGCTTTTCCTCTTGCAACATGCTTAATTATCGTGTATAATAGACGTAGTATGTGCACATGAAAGGACGATTTTTATGACTTTGAACGAATTCAAGCGACAAAAGCCTTATCTGGTCTGTGTGGACAGCGACGGCTGCGCAATGGACACCATGGACGTCAAGCATTTTCGTTGCTTTGGCCCTTGCATGGTACAGGAGTGGGGACTTGACGCGTGGCGCGACGAGATCCTTGCACGCTGGAACGATATCAACCTGTACACGATCACGCGCGGCATCAACCGTTTCAAGGGGCTTGCCATCGCACTGGGTGAGATCCACACAAACTACACCCCCATCGACGGCATTGCGCTTTTGACCGACTGGGCCGAGCATAGCCCCGAATTATCCAACGCGGCCTTGAGCCGCATGATTGAGCAGCACCCCAACGTATCCGTATACGCAAAAGCACTGGCTTGGAGCATGGCGGTCAACAAAGCCATTACCGCGCTGCCCGATTCACTCAAGCAGCCCTTTCCTTTGACCAAAGAGGCTCTTGCGCACGCGCACACCTTTGCCGACGTGGCCATCGTATCCAGTGCCAATCTTGACGCGGTGCTTGCCGAATGGCGGAAGCACGGACTTTTGGAGCACGTGGACGTGGTGTGCTCACAAAACGACGGCAGCAAGGCATATTGCATCGGCGAACTGCTGGAGCAAGGCTATGACAAGACCAAAGCAGTCATGTGCGGTGATGCACCGGGAGATCTGGCGGCTGCCGAGAAAAACGGAGTGCATTTCTATCCGATATTGGTCAAAGCGGAAAAACAAAGCTGGGCGGAATTCATAGATACCGCTGCAGACAAGCTGCAGGACGGCACGTATGCCGGCGAGTATGCCCAATCCAAGCGCCGTGCGTTCTACTCCAACTTAGGCGAAAATTAAAATCAGATAAAAGCAAGGAGAAACTACAATGATCGATCTGAAAGCAAAACCCTATTATCTGTCCGACGCGGACGTTGCATGGGTCAAGGATACCATTGCAAGCATGACTCCCGAAGAAAAGGTCGGCCAGCTCTTCTTCCAGCTGACTGCAAGTCAGGATGAGGAATACCTCAAAGAGCTGATGGAGAAATTCCACCTTGGCGGCTGCCGCTATAACGGCATGCCCGGTGCAAAGGTTCTTGAGCAAAACAAGATCCTGCAAAAATACGCAAAGATCCCCGTTTTCATTGCCTGCAACCCCGAAAAGGGTGGTGACGGTGTTTGTCCAGACGGCACCATGGTAGGCGCCGGCATCAAGGTTGGCGCAACCGGCAAGACCGAATATGCGTACGCAATGGGCGAAGTATCCGGCGCACAGATCGCAGCTACGGGCTGCAACATGGCATTCGCGCCCGTTGTGGATATTCTGTATAACCACGAGTGCGAAGAGGTTCTCAGCCGCTCCTTTGGTAACGACCACGAGCGCGTGGCCGCAATGGGAAAGGCTTACATGGACGGCATTCACGACACGCCCGGTGTCGCTGCTACGGCCAAGCACTTCCCCGGTAACGGACAGGACTACCGCGATGCGCACATCTCCAACAACGTCAACAGCTTCAACCATGATAAGTGGATGGAAACCTACGGCCACGTGTACAAAACGCTGATCGATGGCGGCCTTGACGCGATCATGGGCGGTCACATTCTCATGCCCGCATTCATGAGAGACGTCAAGCCCGGCATTACCGATGAGGAAATGCTCCCCGCTACGCTTTGCAAGGAAATCATGACCGACCTTTTGCGCGGTGAGCTGGGCTTTAACGGCATGGTCGTAACCGACGCTTCTCACATGGTTGCCATGACCAACCGCATGAAGAGAGCGGACATGCTGCCTCTGGCCATCAACGCAGGCTGCGATATGTTCTTATTCTTCAACGATCCTGACGAGGACTACAACACCATGCTTGACGCATACAAAAACGGTGTGATCTCCGAGGCACGCATGCAGGAAGCCCTCTCCAGAATTCTCGGTCTGAAGGCACACATGGGTCTGAACAAGAAAGCAAAGGAAGAGCTTTGCCCCACGCTTGAGCAGATGCAAAGCGTGCTCTACAACCCCGCGTACAGGGAATATTCCCCCAAGATCAGCCGCGATGCCGTAACCCTTGTCAAGAGCTTGGACAAGGACGTGCTCCCGCTCTCCCCCGAGAAGGCCAAGAGGATCATGATCGTGCCCATCAAGGGGCCGGAAAATCCACTGATGGCACTGGCAGCTATGGCAATGGGCGGCGGTATGCAGAGAAAAACACCCGCACAAAAGCTGCAGGAAAGACTGCAGGAAAAGGGCTTTGAAGTATTTATTTATGAAAGCCCGCTGGACAAGATCAAGGCCATGATCGCAAGAGGAGAAAAGCCCAGCCTCAACCTTTACTTTGCAGGCAAGCACTCGATTGCCGACTTCCTGTCCGAGCAAGATATGGTCATCTCTCTGTTTGACGTCATGAACGGCCATCCCACCTTTGGCCTGTCCAAGGGCGGCGGTGAGATTCCGTGGTACGTACATGAGCTGCCCGTAGTCGGCATCAGCGTCAACAAGCCCACCATGCTTGCCGATTGCCCCATGCTCCGCACCTACATCAATGCGTACGACGCAAATGATGATACCATGGACGCGCTTGTGGATGCCCTTTTGACAGGCGACTTCCGCGGCACAGACCCCATCGATTCGTTCTGCGGTATGTGGGACACCAAAATCTAAAAAACACAGCCCAACCTCGCACAAAGGTTGGGCTATTTTTTGCATATGTATGGCTTTTTTACACGGGATATGATATAATGGCCTTATCAAGCAAAACAGGAGCACGTCATGGATCAAAACGAGCGCACCCGAGAGCTGCTTCTGCAGCATGCGGAACAATACCCCGCCCTGCAGCTGCAGGATCTTTTCAAATATATTTTTCAGAGCGCATGCGGCTGCGAGCATGCGGTGTCCTCGCCCGATGCGGCAGCAGCATACATCGGCAAGGAAAACGAGAACGTCCGACAGGACGCCAAGCAGCTGATCGACCTGCTCGATGGGAGCTACAGCCGCGTTCATCTGGCCTGCCTGCAGCGCGGTCTTTCGGCAAGCACGCTTGGAAAGCTGTTCTTTTTATCCGCTAAGAAAGAGACGGACAGTACAACGGTCATCGAGCAAAAGCTGAAAATTGCGCGTGCACTGGTGCTTGAGAAAGCGCTGCCCTTTGACATTGTCGCATTTGACCAAGCAGCCCGGTCTTGGCGCTCACAGGGCTACCCCGCCATCCATCATTCGGATGCGTTTCGCCAAAGCTATCATCCCGCATATCGCGTGATAAGCAACGAGTATCTGCCCTATCTTCCCCTGCTGACAGAAATCGACAAGGCGATTGCCAAAGGACGGACGACTATTGCCATTGAGGGGGGCAGCGCAAGCGGCAAAACCACGCTGGCAAAGCTTTTGCAAAAGATCTATTCCTGCACTGTCTATTGCATGGACGATTTCTTCCTGCGCCCTGAGCAGCGCACGGCTCATCGGCTTGCCGAACCGGGAGGAAACGTGGACAGAGAGCGTTTTGCTGCCGAGGTACTCATTCCGCACAGCAATGGGGATGCAGTCCGCTATCGTAGATTTGATTGCTCCACCATGACGATTTTGCCGCCCGTAGAGGTGCTTCCCGCAAATCTGACCGTCATCGAGGGCGCTTATTCCATGCACCCGATGCTCTCACCCTATTATGACCTTTCCGTTTTTCTGGACGTTTCTCCCGAACTGCAAAGGCAGCGGATCTTAGCGCGCAATTCCCCGCATATGGCACAACGCTTTTTTAACGAATGGATTCCGCTTGAGCGGAAATATTTCGAGCAACTGCAAATCAAGGAGCGGTGTAGCCTCACCGTTCGTATCGGGCACTGACTTCCTTTGTTCCATTATACCACGGCCTCTGCTTAAATGCCCCGGTCGTTGGAAGCCTGCTTGGAACGTATTGGCTTGGTGTCTTTGTTTTTATGATGTTATTACAAAATCGATCCGTACCACAAATTTTTCGAAATCGATCCGTGGTTTTCAGTCAGCGGATAGACTTATCCCTTGGCGATGATGGGAGTTAAAAGATTCCGCGTTCTACCGGACTTTTAACACCATGCTTGTAAACGAAGCTATGTAAAATAATTATGTTAAATCAATAGCAGAATAACCAAATGAATTGAGTTTTTTCTGAAGTGCATAAAATTCAGAAAATGCTTTAGAATCTACATTCCAACCAATTCTTCTTAAAAATTTCGCAAACGGAGTTTGTTTGAGCGGCATACAGAATCGTATATGGTGACCATCTGTAAAAAATTCATAAAAGGCGATAGGTCTCAAAAAGCATCTACCACCAACAGCCATTATAATTTTTCCAGATTTGCTTTTCAGATCTTCCCCTAAGGACGATGAAAAATTTTTGACACATTCCTTGAGGTGAATTTGGGAAGTGGCACCATCGTTGTTTTTATAAATAAGCTCGTTAGCATTAATATCTATGATATTTTCAAAAGGCACTTTAATTACTGTACTTTCGTTTTCTATATGATAATATTCTTGAATTGATCCGTAAAATTCCTGCCAATCCATATATTCACCGCCTTTCTTTGCTTCATTATAACACAAATCCGTGAGCATTTCAACCGTTTCGCGTCATGCGCACAAATGAAGCTATACAATACCGATCTACCGGGAATACTATTGGCTTTTTTGATGAAAATGGAGCGTTACGGATTGATCCTTTTCGTCTATACGAATTTCAACATCAACACAATCGTAATTTTGAAAAGCATCATAGAAATCCTTATGGTCGAGATATTCGCTTAGTGTAATAACCGTCATTCCTCCGCCGCGCATTTGCGATACCCATTCATCTTGATATTTTTTGGTATACGGATTGATCAGTGGCATACCCAAATAGGTATAAATATCATTTTCTTTTTCTTCACTGATAACGCTGCCAATCCATTCATCAATATGCTCACGAATAGCATCCCGCCCTCTTTGCAAGAAAATTTCGATACTATTCATTAAGGTGGTTATCATATCAATAATTTGAGTTTCGGAACAATCGGCAATGGGCGTAAATGCCAAATCTCTTGGTACACCGCTATATGCCATACTTCTTTTGCTGAATTTTCCGGAATAGTCGGTATATGTCTTTCCAAAATCCTTAAACTGTACTCCAACAACAAAGTATACGGTTTCATCCGGCACCTGAACGATGATTTTTGCCATGCCGTCCATCGCCTCTTTGGCGTAATCGCGTGGCCCTGTTTTTTCAAATCCATAGGATAAGTATTTCTGTTTGACTATTTTATTAAACTCTCTTTTCTCCATTATTGTACCGCCTTTCTTGGGTTCATTATAACACAAATCCGTGAGCATTTCAACTGTTTCGCGTCCAAATCACGCCGAAGGCATGTATGGAATCCGCAGCTTGCCTGCGGTATGGAATTGGCACGAAGTGCCGCATGGAATCATCACGAAGTGATGCATGGCATCAATCCGAAGGAGAGCGAGGTTTGATACGCGCTTCGCGCGATGCCATGCGCGACTCCGTCGCAATTCCATACAACGCGCGAGCGCGTTGATGACATACCAATCCTTCGGATTGGATAAAAAAATTCCGAGAACAATGTTCTCGGAATTTTTTTGGCAGAAGGACTCGATTCTCGGCGCTGCGACGCAAAAGCCGCTTTTTGATGCGGTCTTTTGCTACGCGCCTCGGTCAAGCGCGGTTCTGACGTGCCACCGGCACGTCATTCATTCCCGCGCTCCCTTCGAGTCCTTCGTTCAAAGCCCCTGCCAAAAACAATAGTGCCAAGCCGAATGGCTTGGCACTATTGTTTTTGGCAGGGGCAGAAGGACTCGAACCCACGACCCTTGGTTTTGGAGAACTTGCATCGATTGCACGGAATGTCAATAGCGATAAGAATTTCGGAGAACTCAGTCGCATTTCGTGCCGACCAACTGACGACGGAGTGACAAAAACGGCTCAAAAGCAACCATTGCTTAAGGTTCTGTCACTACCAACATGCTCGCAAATTCCCCGCCAAAAGCGGGAATGCCCAAGCAGACGGGGGCATAAACGGGGTGGCATCTCCTGTCAAACAGCAAGGCAAAGAACAACAAAAGCTCTTGCATCAGCATATTCCCCAAATCCCCAGCAACCCTGACGGACAGACTAAAAAATGAAATAACTGCGAATCCATCATTCCTTTTGGGTAAAGAGGAATGATGGTTTTTTGTTCTCCCCAGGGACAAACACAAGGACAGAGGGATTTGCGAGGTTTTCCAGAATTTGCTAAAATAGAATGAATAATGGGGGGAGGCATTGAATAATGGGAGAAAATGAATCCGATCTCTTCAACGAAGTCTACAAGGAGATTTGCGAAGCAATAGGCTTGGATGGAGCAATAGCAGTATATCAGCTCTATAAAGGGCAACAGATCACGTTCCCAATCCATCTGTTTAACGCCAAACGCATACAACAAAGTATCATAAAAGAATACGATGGTTCTAACATACGAGAGCTTGCAAAAAAATATGGCTACTCTGAGAAAACCGTTAGAAGGATGATTAAGGATAGTCTTGAAGAATAAACAATGAAAAAAATAAAGACATGAAAGGAAAAGCAAAATGGGACTGTTTGACAAGATTAAGGACAGCTACAACTTAATGACAGAGAAAGCGGCACAAAAACTCGCATATAGTGATGAAGACATCGCAGAAAGAAGAAAAAAAGACGGCATCGTGTATGTGTTTGACGGTGGTAATGGAACATTGCTTGAAGTATATGAGGACAGAGTTGTTCTGTGTCATAACAAAAGCTTGTTTGGCAAATTTGCCGCCTTGGCAGAACAGAATGTGGGGGAGAAAACATTGTATGCTACCGACATATCCTCTGTTGAATTTAAACCTGCACAAAAAATGTACATCGGATATATCCGATTCTCTGTATTTATGGGAAGTGAAGTAAGAAAAACAACTGCCGACGCTGCGCAAGACCCTAATGCTGTAGCCATTGGTTTGGTTGAAAGGAATGAGCAAGCTGCTGAAATTAAAAAGTACTTAGACCAAATGTTAGCAAACGCGCGTAATAATAAAAACCAAGGCTCCAACACCATCATTCAATCAACTTCAAATGCTGACGAATTAAAGAAGTATAAGGAATTACTGGATTCTGGAATCATTTCGCAGGAAGAATTTGATGCAAAAAAGAAACAGTTGCTTGGCCTATAAACAGGATCACAGATTTTTTCTGCGTTCCTTACCCAAAAGCTCCTCACCTCACGGTGAGGAGTCTTTTTTTGATCTCTTTGCAGCAGGCTTGCCTTCCTTGGTAGGTGTGACAGAATTGGGCAGGGGCATCTCCTGCTTGTAAAGCTCATCCGTTCTCATCTCTGACAGATACCAAGTTCTAACTGCCGGGGACAAAGGGTGCTGAAAGCGAGCATTGCCTTCTTTGTTGGCGAGGCATCTTAGCTTGTCTTCGTAAGGCTTAAGAATTTGGAGTACTTGGTTCTGCCTTTTGATAAACGACTTGTTAGTAGCCTTGCCTACACCCGATGCATAGACAATAATATCAACCGTTTGTGCTGCTGTTTCAATTGCCTTAATGTTGTCCTTGTCCTCATCTTCGGCAGCATTCAAATTAAAGTTGCCTATAGTAGCGAACAGGTTAAGCACACTTACGCTGCCATAACCTAACCGTGAAGCATTGTTCAAAACGAGCATAGTTGTATTGTCCAGCTCTATCCCCGATGCCTCGCTGGGAGCAAGCATGATGATAGCAAGGTGTGGCTTCTTAGCATCCCACTCTTTGGTAAGCAGGTATCTTTTCTTTCCGTCTTCCGAGAATTTGGCGGTAGTTGTCAGTGTAGTTGTAATAGTCTTCATAGTAATATTTCCTTTCCAATCATAAAATGTCATCCAATTCCTTGACGATCTCTGCAGGGGCATCATCAACTGACGCCACAATAACCACTACATTCTCATTGTTGGTAACAAAGGTGGCTACGTAAAAGTCGCTTATACGATCAACGTATTCTGCTATGTTGTGTTGATAGTCAAAGTAAGCCAATAGAGTCTTGCTATTTGTGCCAGGAGCAGCATACAGTACGTATCCACCGTACAGTGGGCTATTCCCATATAGCTCTGTGAGTATCTTTGCGTGATGATGAATAATTGCTTTGACATCATCGTCCATGGGTGGCAACATAGCCAAGTCCTTGACACCTTCGATCTTATAAACCATAAAACCTCCAAATAATTAGAATACCGATAACACCCCATGTGAGTGTTATCGGTTCTTGAATATTATATATATTTGGTTTTGACAGTTATTCGTCTTTGATAAGCCGCGAAAACATCAAATCCAAATTCGCTTCGACTACATCCATATCATCGAATGTTTCTTTGTTCCAAAAGCGTAAAGCATACTTTGAGACCTGCTCATTGGAAAGAGATGTAGGCTGATACTTGTCATCAACAGCAAGTATCAGTATTGTACCCGAAATAATGTCACCATTTATCTGTCGGTTTGGTACAAGATTAACCAAAAACCTGTCCTTGTTGAATACTGCAAATATTCCGTGTTCAAGTTTCTTTGCCTCTATGCCACCGAACTCTATGTCATCAGCATTTACTATCTGTCTCAGGGTTTTCACGGTAGCTTTGATGTAACATACTTTAGGATGTTTCATCGGTTCAATCAGTAATGCTTTAATCTCTTTTGCTCGCATAATTTGACCTCTCTTAGTTCAATGGAAACTGCTCGCGATCTTGGTCACTAAGGATACGTTCCAACAATGCCCTCTCAACATACATACGCCCACCTATGAACTTGACAGGCATATATTTCTTGACGAACGCACGTAGTTTTTTCTTGCTAATTGGCAGATACTGCTTTTGCAGATCGTCGATACTAATGTACTTTCTTTGTTCTTCTATCTCATCCGCCCTCCCTTCTTGATCTGCTTTTTGTTAATCGGTTCAACCGCTGTCTCACTCTCATAGACTTTCCCGTCAAACAGCCTAAATATGGTCACTTCCTTGCCATAAACCTTTAGTTCCTCTATCTTGGATAACGCCCGCCCTAAAGAAACCGCCTCGCTTTGAGTAAGCAAATCCGTAGAAAAGTAATTCTTGTTGACCTTAGGATGCTTATCTTTGACAGTAGCGTTAATGGTCTGTATGATCACATCTTCAAACATCCGCAGGTCAACATCTTTGTGATCGGACACAGCAAGCTTGCACTTCCTTCTTGCCCCAGTCATGCTGTTCACCTCCCTCTGTGCAACTGTGGCTTAATAATAATTTGTTAGCATTTTTGATGGCTGTAAAGTAAACAAGCGGCACTTCGCTGCCGCTTGTTTACTTTATATTATTTTGTTGGTAGAGCAATCGCAAAAGTGAACAAACTATGTTCAAATTGTAAATAGCAAACCTCCGACTATGATAAAGCCAAAGGGCGTATCATCCTCATAATGGCAAGGCTACCCATATGATTTTTGTAAATAAAGAATGAAGTGAGGTTTACTCCGTACTAATACCAGTGACAATTTCAAGGTGTATAATAAACCTACACCAACAATGCTGAAGGATGTCTGAAAGACAGAGTTGCTTCTTTAGCTGAGTGAGTGAAACATTATAGAACAAGGATGGTAAGAAAAATGTACAACAATGCCAACATTATGAATGGCCGCTATGGCTACGACAAATTTGACGACGACGGAAATTGGACGGGGTTCACCCCGAAAGGCAAGGCAATCACACTGGATGAAATTCGTACCAGTATTGAGAATGGTGACACCATGTGGCGTGTGTCATTCGACTATCTGGGAGGAATTAGACGCTACGATTTCCCAAGGGAGTTCATCTTGGACAAAAAGCATGTAGCTGAATTGACAAGGAAAGGCGCAGACATAACAACGAAGACCTTCAATTGTTTCGTGGATAGCATGCGTCAGCAAGAGGATCAAACTACCAGTTACCGCAACGTATTTGAGAATCTTGGGTGGATCAAGCTACCTATAAACGGACAACTGGAGTACGCATTTCGATGCTCAAAACTGCTTGGCTCAAAATCAGCAGAGTACACAGGTAATATATCCCTCAAAACCAATGGCACGGTTGATGGTTGGGCAGCTATGGTGAAAGAAGAAGTATTGGGCAGACCGCAGCTGGAAACGATTCTCTTGGCTGCATTGTCCGCACCGATTGTTGGCATTCACGGTGTCAATTCCACAACAGACAATCCAATCTATCACATTAACTTCCGTTCTGGGCGCGGTAAGAGCACAGCTTTATGCCTTGCCGCAGCAACAGCGGGTGAGCCTTTCGAAGGTACGCGTAATGAATATGACGCTTATGGTGTGCCACAACAAAAAGCAAGTGTTTTGGGCAGCTGGGGAGCTACTCCAAAAGCCACGATCACCGCACACTCAGGTAATCGCGGCATCCCTGTTATCCTCAACGAGTTGGGTAAATTTGCGGGTACAGACATGACAGCCATCGTCTTCAACCTAAGCGAGGGCTC
The DNA here is from genome assembly GCA_017452945.1 of Clostridia bacterium. The sequence continues at coordinate 63,230 of JAFTLD010000019.1, forward strand.
AGATATAAAGAGGCTTAACACCCAGCTGGAAACACTGGTTTCGGAAGGCTTTAATACTACCTTCATCAGCTGCGGAGAGATGTCGCTGGTTGGAAGGTGCAAATCCAAGCTCGAAGGCATAAAGTGCCGAGTGATGGAGATGGCTGTTCAGATGACGGATGATGCTGATCATTCAAGACGTATAAAAGAGGCATGTTCACAGAATTACGGTTTCGCTGTGCCAATCATGGCTAAGTATATCCGCGAAAAAGGCGGGTATGAAATGGTACAAGCTCTTTATGGCGAAGTTTTACGTGAGCTGACCGCATCTGCTCCCGAAGGCGTTGCGGATAGGTTTATCGAAAAATTTCCGACATTCTTGGTCATGGCGGCGAGAATTGCCAAGCAGGCTCTTGGGTTGGAGTTTGACGAGGACGCTGTTGTAAACTTCTGCTACGAATGCGCTATGCAGGGCAAAGAAGACGAAGGTGAGGTCTGCAGGAGTTTTGAAGAAATCATCGGTTGTTTCGAGGAACATATTGACAATTTCTTTGACGATTCCCGCAAGGATCACATCCCAAGGATGGCTTGGGGACGTGTAAACCGCTTAAATATCGTCAAGAATGGCAGGGTCTTGGTCAAGCAATTTTGCATATACCCCGAAGTGCTGACCAGAGTTTTGAAAGAAGAACTAAAATACCCCAACCCTTCTACGGAAATCAAGCTTTGGCGCGATAAAGACGCACTAAGCCACGAGGCAAAGCATTTGACAAAAAAGGTGAAGATAAATCCTCAGGATAAACCACAGAGAGCATATGTTTTGAACCTTTGGGAAGCAGCTCCTGTGAAAACTTCCAGTAAAAGCCAACTCCCACAGCTGTTGGCAGAGGATGAAGCGGATGAGGAAATTGAGCAAGAGGAGGTGCAGGACAATGAACTTCTTGACAGCTAAGGATATTGCCAATATCTTACGTGTATCATATCATACCGCACTGGAGTTCATACGCCACAGCGGTATTGATTACATAAAAATCGGCTCACAGTATCGTGTGTCCGAAGACAAGTTCTATGCTTTCGTAACCGCGAAAGGCACAAAGATCATTTGACATCATAAGTACATAAAGGAGCAACGCAATGAAGAAAAAGAGACGAATAAAGGAAGATTATTTTTTCGACATTTTGCAGTATTTAGGGAGAGATACGGGTGAAAAAGCTGACATTCCTGTAGTGCTCTATATGAAGACGGAATATCAAGACACACTCCGCTATGACGAGTTCGTTCATAAAATGTTTGCAAAGGATCAAGGCTTAGAGATAGTTTGCAGTTACGGAGATTATGATGGTGCAGAGGGATCCTCGCTTAGAACAGGCTTGAGGGCTCTTGTAAATGCAATGTATAGTGATCGTGAATGGTTTGCCCTTCTCATCGATGACCTGGATTCCTTCCCGCTGGGATCTGAGGAACATAAAGTGCTATGTGATATCAAATCGCACGTCCCCGTGTTCACTATGGATTTCGTCAAGGAATACAGGTAATGCAATCCTCATTGCAGCTCCGCGCTTTGAAAAAGCATAGACGCGGGCGTGATTCACAGATAGAGCGGCTGAAGAATGGCAAATCTAAAATATATATTTTTAATGAAATACCAAGGAGGTAACAAAAATGGCTACGGGGCATATCCGCAAAAGACCAACTAAGGATGGCAAAACATCATATCAAGTCATCCTGGAAATTGGTGTAGACCCTATCACAGGGAAGAGACAACGCCAATTCCAAACAGTACATGGTACAAAGAAAGAGGCAGAGGCTGTATTGACGCAGTTGAAGTGCGCGATGCAGAATGGAGGTGGAATTGTTCAACCATCCGTGCTCAAGTTGGGTGACTGGCTTGATCAATGGATGTTGTTGTACCAGGCTAACTTGTCGCCAAGCACGGCTACGGGCTATCGATATCAAATTGAAAAGCGTATCAAGCCCTGCCTTGGCAGAGTGCCGTTAAAATCCCTGAATACTAATCAAGTACAGGCGTGGATCAATGATCTAACTCAACAGGGATTGTCAGGAAAGACCATAAAGAACACATTTCTTAATCTCAGCGCAGCATTGGACAAAGCTGAAGCGTTGCAGATGATTGTGCGCAATCCTTGTAAGCAGGTGGTTCTGCCTGCAGTGAAAAAGTACACCGCGCAGGTATATACAGTAACAGAAGTACAGAACATCCTGAAGCTTGCGCAAGGAACTGACCTATATTTCCTACTCGTCATTGAGTTCTACCTAGGGCTTCGCAAAGGCGAAGTGGCAGAGCTGAAATGGGCGGACATAGACTTCGGAAATGAAGTTGTACATATCACGCGAAACCGTGTTGAAACCGACAAGGGCATCATTGTGAAGTCAACAAAGAGTGAAGCTGGCATCCGCGATATCCCCTTGAGCTCTAAGGTTCTGGCGGAGTTCAAGAACCAATATGCAGCTTACCTTGGTAAAGTTGGAAAAAATGGCTTTGTCAACAGTGATTACGTAATTTGTAAAAGCAATGGTGAGCCGTTTGTTCCAAGCTCGATACCTCAAAGATGGGATCGCTTCTGTGAGCAGCACAAGCTAAAAAAGATCCGCTTTCACGATCTTCGTCACACCTGTGCAACACTGATGATAGCGAATGGAGTGCCAGCAAAAACAGTACAAGCCTGGTTGGGACACTCTGACATACAAGTAACACTTAACACCTATGCGCACTGCCTACCATCGATGAAACAGGCGGCAGGCAATAAAATGGATGTGATTTTTGCTTAACGGATAACTTTGATAACGCAAGACTGATCCCCTTGCCATATATAGCTATAATACACCATAGCGTCTGCACCGCCTAAAAAACGGTGCTTTTTCTTTGCTGCCGTCACAGTGCCGTCAAGAAAAGCAAGCCATAACAAAAAAAGCCTTATCCAACAAAGGATAAGACAATCCTGACCATCGGTCAAGCATACAGAATGTTTTCAAGCTGTGCCGCCCGTTATTTCTACTATTCAAGCATTTTAGATGCAGTTAGTGGGGATTCGGGGATTTAGACACTTTGCTCTTATGGATCTTGGCGATGGTGGTGGGGATTGCACTGGGAATGCGATGGGCAGAGAGTGGGGAGTTGGTGATGGGTTCGAGTTAGGAGTCTCCGACCGTCAGCGCAGACAGTTAGTTTTTGTGGTCTTTGAGGGATTTTTTGACCAAGTCGTCGTCCGTGACGCCCAAATGACGCCCAAATGGACGACAGCAAACAGCAACGGGAGGAAACAAACGGAAATGGATGGAAAACACCTAAAACAAGAAAAAGCCTTTGAAATGCTCGATTTCTCAAGTATTTCAAAGGCTTTTCTTTTGGCAGGGGCAGAAGGACTCGAACCCACGACCCTTGGTTTTGGAGACCAGTACTCTACCAACTGAGCTATACCCCTATGCACGAGGTGTATTATAACACATCATTTCGCATTTTGCAAGTCTTTTTTGAAAAATTCTTTGAAAAAACTTTCGTTTTTTTCGAAAATTGATTTTCTTTCTGCCATTTTTGAAAATATTCTGCATTTATTTGACATGCAAGCCTGCTTGTGCTATAATAAATGCATGAAAGGAGGCGGTCTTTTATGTCTTTGTTTTTTGACGTCATATTTGCGCTGATACCGCTTTTGGCGCTTGTCATCCCTATCGTGGCGATGATCGTCCTGTATTCCGTCTATGCCCCCGCCATCAAAAGCATGCAAAGCACGGGCAACGTGCGCAATTACGATGCGCTGATGCAAAACTATCTCTTCAAAACCTCGCTTTCCAAAGAAGAGCTTTTGGATCGTTTGGAGCGTCTGACCGCAACACCCAAGGACAAGGTGACCTGCGACTTTTTTGCCAATACCATGCGCATGGTCTTTCACTATCGCGAAGCAAACGTATCCTTCCTCGTTTCGGTTCACGAATACGAGGGGGCTCGCTACGTGCGTCTTTGCAAAAACGAGCTGATCACAAGCAAAAGTCCTCTTCCCTATCTGATCAATCCCTTCCTGATCGAAAAGGCAGGCCTTGAGCCGGTGGACTATAACACCTATATCAACGAGATCTGAAAAAAGCTGCTTTTGCGCTTTTTGTCGCGTGCGCGAATTTTTCGGTATCCGGATTGTTATATGAGAGGAAAGGAGGAGTGACCAATGAAATTCCGTATGCTTGAGCCCGAGGAGATGGCTCAGAATATCAATCTTGCCGCCATGCCCGGTAAGAAGCTGCGCATGCAATTCTTTACCTTTCCCTTGGTTCTCATCCCCTGCTTTTATCTCGTTATCCTTTACATGATATGGATCGCCATGCTCCTTTTGGGTGAGTTTTCCTTCCCCGAGGTATTCAAGCTGACGCTGCTGGTTGCCGTGTTATGCATTCCCACCGTGCTGCTCTTCGCTGCCTTGCTTGTGCTGAACCATTACTTTTTCGGCAGGATCATCTGCGTGCTTGGCAAGGACGGTATTGCCCATAAAAAAGGATTTATTCGCTGGAATCGGATCAAAAGGATCGAATACGAGATCCATTTACCCAGCAGACACTACTACCTTTACAACGATTACTGCCACGCCATCATTTTCACGGGTGCGGGGCAGATCACGCTTGATCACGCACCGCTCTGCCTGCTCTTTTTCGCGCACAGGTTGCATCCCGAAATTCCCGTAGGACTTAGCAAGGATTGCAAGCGGGGCTTGCTGATCTGGGGCATAATTGTTGCGCTGCTCCCGTTTATCATCTTTGTTTTGTTTGCGTTTTTGGGAAAAATGCAGTGATTTTCGCTAAAACCGCGCCAAACAACCGTTGGTTGAGTGAAAAAACGCAATTTGGTTGATTGATTTTGCGCCCAATCAACTCTTGTTATATTCATTTTCCCTGTTCCCGATGCTATAATGGGCTCATCAAAGGAAAGGAGTTTTACTTATGAATCAAACTTTAGGCAAAAGAATCGGTGCTCTGCGCCGCGAAAAAGGACTCAAACAGGATGAGCTTGCAGAAAAATTGGGCATCAGCCCTCAGGCTGTGAGTAAATGGGAGACCGACCAGACCTGCCCCGATATTTCCCTGCTCCCGCAGCTTGCAAAGCTTTTGGACGTCAGCGTGGACGAGCTGCTTTCGGGCAAGCAGGAATGCGCTCCTGCCGTGCGCATGCTGCCCGAAAATGAGCGCAAGGACATCAGGGACATGATGCTGCGCATTGTCATTGAATCCAACGAGGGCGACCACGTACGCGTCAATCTGCCGCTTGCTTTGGTCGAGGTTGCCATTGAAAGCGGCATGAATCTCTCCCAGGTCTCGGATCACGACGCGCTCAAGAGCATAGATTTCGCCAAGATCTTTGAACTGGTCAAGCAGGGCGCGATCGGCAATCTGGTTGAGATGGAAAGTGCAGACGGTGAAACGCTGCGCATTTTCGTGGAGTAAGGGCTATGAAGGTGACTGTCAATAGCAAAACGGTATTCATGTTCCCGACCCGTCTTGCAATCAACCGCCTGACCGCGGGCTTTATCCGCAAAAAATTGCGCAAGGAGGGCGTCAAGCTCTCACGCAAGCAGACCGTGCGGATGATCAAGGCCTTACGCAAATACCGCAGAAAACACCCCGAGTGGAATCTGGTGGAGGCCTGTGAGGGTGGTGGCGATCGCGTGATCGTGAAGCTATAGCCGAAGAGAGCCGAACTCACACGGTTTTGAGCGGCAAATATCTGCACCTGCTGCAGAAAAAATTCTCGCAATATCTTATATTGCTTCGCATTTTTTCTTGGCATCTGCGAAATATTTGCTCGCGCAAAACTGCGCAGCAC
>JAFTLD010000057.1 GCA_017452945.1 Clostridia bacterium
CACGATAATACGCTTCGGATTCTTCAGCATCACGCACAGGATCGTGCAGATTACCGTGGGGCCTGCTCCGATGATGAGAACGGTATCGTCCTCGGTGATTTCCGAGATCTTCGCCGCCCAATAGCCCGTGGCAAGAACGTCACCGACGAGCAAGGCTTGTCTGTCGGTCACGGTATCGGGAATCTTGTTCAGCCCCTGATCCGCAAACGGCACACGAACGTACTCTGCTTGACCGCCATCAATGCGGCAACCGAGCGCCCAACCGCCATTTTTGTCGGTACAGTTGTTAACGAAGCCCTTCTTGCAGAAGAAACACTCTCCGCAGAAGGTTTCCACATTGACCGTTACTCTGTCGCCGGGCTTTACGTGCGTAACAGCCGAACCGACCTCTTCCACGATGCCGACCATCTCGTGACCGACTGTGATCCCCTCCACTGCTCTCGGCACGCTACCGTGCTTGATGTGGAGGTCGCTGGAGCAGATGCTGGCGAGGGTGACCTTGACGATGGCATCCCTCTCGTGCTGTATGGTAGGCTTCGGCTTCTCAACCAAGCCGAAATTTCCTTTTGATATGTAAGTATAAGTTAACATAATAACTCCCTCTCACTTTTACAGTGCCGTGCCCTTTTTGGGTGTATATAGAGTAGAGTAGTCCACACCTTCGAATTCCAAAAGCTTGATTTTGGTACAGACACCGCCTGAATAGCCGGTCAGGTTCCCGTCTGCTCCCACGACTCTATGGCACGGGACAATGATCGAGATCGGATTGCGACCAACCGCTCCTCCTACCGCTTGAGCGGACATTTTGGGAGTTCCCTTTTGCGCCGCGATCTGTTTGGCTATATCACCATACGTAATGACCTTGCCGTAAGGAATTTCGGAAAGTATTTTCCATACCTGTATTCTGAAATCACGGCCAATAAATTCGATTGGCAGTTCTTTGATTTCAGGCTTTTCTCCGTTAAAATACCGATCCAACCAATTCTTTGCAAGCTTGATAGCCTCGGTTTCTTTTTCTTGATAGGCCTTTCCCTCTAAAACATCCATGTAATATTTTTGGCCGTCAAGCCATAAGCCAACGATGTTTTTTTCGTCCGATGCGACCGTTAGTTTTCCTACGGGCGAATGATAAGTATCATAATAGTACATCCGTCAATTTCCCCTCAGCTTCCATCTCCCTGCATCGCCATCTCAATAAAGGTCTTGATGTCGCGGAGCTGCATTCCTGTCTTTTTGAGGCACCCGATGACCGCAAACCACTCGTAGTCGGCCTCCTTGAACACCCGGATACCGCCCTCGGAACGCTCCACGAACGGAAGTAAGCCCTCCTGATCGTAATATCTGAGCGTTGACGGTGCGACTCCAAGCCTTTTTGCCATTTCACCAACTGTGTGTAGCATTTTATCTCCCCTGAAAATTGGAATTTTACAGAATCGCTCTTGCGTTAAAAGACACTTCCCCAGTCAATTTCTTCATTCTTGTAAAAATATTTTTTATCACGTTCACCAACTTCTCTAAGAACACGGCAAGGATTTCCGACAGCGACCACGTTGTCGGGAATATCTTTTGTCACAACACTTCCGCCGCCAATTACAGTGTTTTTCCCTATGCGAACACCGGGAACTATTATTACGCCTGCTCCTATCCAGGCATTCTCACCAATATAAACGTCTTTATTGTATTGCAACCCTTTTGCTCTTAACGTTGGTTCAATCGGATGATTAGCAGTAGCTATCGTAACATTGGGCCCGAACATCACTTTATCTCCAACAAATACGTGTCCATCATCTACTATAGTAAGATTGTAATTTGCATAAATACCGCTGCCAAAATGCACGTGATGTCCGCCCCAGTTTGCTCGGAAGGGCAATTCGATGTAACAATTATCGCCACATTCAGCAAAGAGATCCTTCATAAATTTTATTTTTTCTGCATATTGAGACGGCTTAAGCTGATTAAATTCCCACAACCTATCCTGATACTGAAGTTGCTCCCGCATTATTTCTTCATCACCGGGATTATATATAAGCCCTTTTACCATCTTTTCGTATTCCGTCATATCCATTCCCCTGCAAATTCTCATTTGTCGATACGGTGTCGCATCAATCCTCTGTCTGCTTTTCCTTGTACTCTTTGTCGGCTGCTGCTTTGCCGAAATACATCAGTTCCCAAACGGCAGAATCCTCGGTTGCACTTTCTACCACCTGACCGTTCTCTATGCGTTCAACCGTTGCAATGCCTTGAAAACGCAAGTATGAGCCTTCAAAACCGATGACCTTCGCAATATATTTCATAGGGCCGAGAAGTCGGTCAATAAAATTTTGCTTTGAGATGTCACCCGTGCGCTTATAGGTAATACGGTAGTATTCGCCGGCAGGCGTTTCGTATTCGTACGCAACCGTGTTGTAGACGGGTTTGCCTGTGTGCTCGTCAATATATTCGTCGCTTGGCAGGAATTTCAGAGTATGGTTCGCGTTATCTCCGAGAATTTCACCGTTTTTGGCGATCATAAACACGTCAAAATCCTTATAACCGTACTTTTTCTCCGCAGTGATCCAAGAGGAAATAACCTTGTAATCTCCGATCTTGGCTCTGCCCCAATACCAATGGTGCATCAGCTTTAACATGGAGATATTGCCCCAGTTGTGATCGTGATATCCGCTACCAACAAGGTGAAGCTGCCCATCGGGATACATCACGTCGGCAGTCACGTCACCCTCGGGAGTTGCAGGCAGCCAATTGAAGTAATATTCTTCGCTGTCGCCAAAAAGGATGGGACCGCACTGACTGCGCCATGCAGGCACGGTGTTGGTAAGAGATACCGTTGCCTGCATTTTTTCGCCTTTGAAAACGAGATCGTAATGCGCAAGGTCGCCACGGATATAGCTCTCCCCGATCTTCACGTCACATTTATCCTTTGCGTAGTGACTGTCACGGAGCGACGCTTCTATCTGCTCAAAGTATTCGCGTCCGTCAGGCAAGGTCAGCTCTGCCGTAACGATCGGCTTTATTTTTCCGTTCACCTGTATGGGTGACTTGGAATAGTACTGCAAAACGAGCTTGGTTCCGTCGGGATAGCTGGAATCAAAGTACCACCATTCGTACGTGCCGCGGCTTCCGTCGGTACGCATACCGTCCTCCCAAAGCTCGATCTTATTTCGGGTAAGCCCCATTTTTTCATAATGCATATCATCGTCTGGATGTATGGATTTCAAAATTTTGCTCATCGTCAGCCTCCATTAAAAATTATTTTCCCAAAAGCCCTTGACTCAAGTTAACTTTAAGTTGAATAATTCACTTGAATAGCTTCATTATACCACAATTTCGATAAAGATTCAATGGGAGGATTGCAACATCATGAAAAAGGTATTGATTTTATCGGGTAGTCCTCGAAAGAGCGGCAATTCGGACATCTCTGCGATGAGTTCGGAAGTTCCACACAAAAGGCGACGGATCGCTCCGCCGCCCTATTCATTTTTTATATAGGTTTATTTTGAGTTATAAATTACAAATTGCACTGCCACGCAATTTGAGCCCTCATTCTCTCACCTTGCAAGTATACCGTCAATAAATTGCTTGGCAAGCCGTGCCGATCTGCCGCCGCGTTCAAGCGCGAAGCGCTCGGCAAGCAGATCCAGTTCGTCCTGCGGCATGCTTATACCGTTTTGCTCGGCAAGGTGATGCACTATGTGCAAAAAGGTTGCCTTGCCCGGCTTTGAGAACGTAACGTGAATGCCAAAGCGCTCCGAAAGTGAAATAAGCTCTTGCATGGTATCGTTGCGATGCACGTCGTCGCCTTCTCTGTCGGAGAAGGTTTCTTTTATGATGTGACGGCGGTTGCTCGTTGCATAGATGACAACGTTGCTTGATTTTGCCGTGACCGAACCTTCAAGCACCGCTTTGAGCGCATTGAAATTATCGTCGTCCTTTAAGAAGGAAAGGTCGTCAATAAAGAGCACAAATTTCAGCGGATTGCTTGAAAGCTCGTCCAAAACCTTTGGGATACTGCGAAGCTGATCCTTTCGCATTTCAACAATGCGAAGTCCTTCACTCCAAAGCGCGTTGGCTACTGCCTTGACCGCCGAGGATTTGCCCGTTCCCGCGTCGCCCGTCAGCAAAATATTTGCTGCAGGCTTACCCGCAAGCAAGGCCTTGGTATTATCGATCACGATCTGACGCTCACGCTCGTAGTCAACGAGATCGCAAAGCGCGGTCTTGTCGGGATGGAGAACGGGCATAATACAGCCGTTCTCATCCACGTAGAACATTCGGTGCTTGGCATATATACCGTAGCCGTATTTTCCGATATTCTCTGCACGGTGCAGATAAATATCCTTTAAGCGAAGATGCGTTGTTGAAAAATCCGGAAGAAAACCGTTGTATTTCAGCGGAGCGCAAAGCGTTTCCTTATCAAGCGCGGACACCTCTTGCAAAACGTCCAGCTCCGCTTCCACGGCATCCCGCATATAACGCGGGACGGATTTTTTTGCGCCAACTGTTTTGACAAAAACGTTTTCACTGTTCAGGCAGAGCTCTTTGACATACTCTCCGAGATTGCCGCCGTTTGCCGCATACAAAAAAGAGACAAATTCAGCATAGCTTGCAACGGACGGATGCTTGATATGGGAAAACAGCGCATCAAGCACCGGATCCTTCAAAAGATCGCGGAAAATGCATAGAGCAAATAATTTATCCTTGAGTTCTTTCATATCAGTTCAGTATTGCTCCCGTAGCACCGCCCGAAACAAGAGCTGCATAGCGTTTCAGATATCCCGAGAGCTCTTTTTTCTTGGGAACGAAATTCCTCATGCGCTCGGCAAGCACGTCGGCATCGACCTTGAGTTCAATGGTGTTTTCTGGGATATTGATCGAGATAATATCGCCGTCCTCTACGACACCGATCATACCGCCCGAAGCAGCCTCGGGAGTCACGTGACCGATACAAGCGCCTCTCGTCGCGCCGCTGAAGCGTCCGTCGGTGATGAGCGCTACGCTGTTGCCAAGCCCCATACCCATGATTGCGGAGGTGGGATTGAGCATCTCTCTCATACCGGGACCGCCCTTGGGGCCTTCGTAACGGATAACCACAACGTCACCCGCAACGATCTTGCCCGCATTGATGGCCGCTTGCGCTTCTTCCTCGGAATCGAACACCTTTGCAGGACCTTCGTGAACCAGCATTTCGGGGAGAACGGCAGAACGCTTGACCACGCTTCCCTCGGGTGCAAGATTGCCCTTGAGCACCGCAATACCGCCCGTTTGGCTGTAGGGATTTTCAATCGGGCGGATGACCTCGGGATCAAGATTGACACAGCCTGCGATATTCTCACCGATGGTCTTGCCCGTAACGGTCATACAATCGGTATTGAGCAAGCCTTTTTTGGTCAGCTCGTTCATGACGGCATACACACCGCCTGCCTCGTTCAAGTCTTCCATATAAGTACGACCTGCGGGCGCGAGATGGCAGAGATTAGGTGTTACCGCACTGATCTCGTTGGCAATATCGAGATTCAGCTCCACACCGCACTCGTGCGCGATTGCGGGAAGATGGAGCATGGAGTTTGTGGAGCAGCCAAGTGCCATATCTACGGTCAGCGCATTCATAAGTGCCTCTTTGGTCATAATATCGCGGGGGCGGATATCCTTTTTGAGCAGCTCCATGACCGCCATACCCGCGTGCTTGGCAAGCTCAATACGCGCGGAGTAAACAGCGGGAATCGTGCCGTTTCCGCAAAGTCCCATACCCAGCGCCTCGGTCAGACAGTTCATGGAGTTTGCCGTATACATACCCGAGCAAGAGCCGCAGGTCGGGCAGGTCTTGCACTCATATTCATAGAGCTTTTGGTCGGTGATCTTACCTGCGTTATACGCACCGACCGCCTCAAACATCGAAGAAAGGCTGGTTTTCTTACCTTCTACCCTGCCCGCAAGCATGGGGCCTCCGCTGACGAACACGGTGGGAATATTGACTCTTGCCGCTGCCATGAGAAGTCCGGGCACGTTTTTGTCGCAGTTGGGAACCATGACAAGTCCGTCAAAGCCGTGAGCAAGTGCCATCGCCTCGGTGCTGTCGGCAATCAGATCACGGGTGACAAGAGAATATTTCATGCCCACGTGTCCCATAGCAATGCCGTCACAGACCGCGATTGCCGGAAATACGATAGGTGTACCGCCTGCCATGGCGACACCCAGCTTGACGGCCTCTACGATCTTATCCAGATTCATGTGACCGGGGACGATCTCGTTATAGGAGCTGACGATACCGATCAAGGGGCGTTTTTGTTCTTCCTCGGTAAGTCCCAAAGCATGGAACAAACTACGGTGAGGTGCATTGTGAACACCTGTAACTACATTTTCTTTTGACATATATTTCTCCTTTCGGATTCTTTCGAGTTTTTGTAGGGACAGGCGTCCCCGACTGTCCTTAATTATTGATCAGCTTATCCTCGTCACTCCAGCTGTACAGCTTGCGGATGTCCGCACCGACCACCTCCGAAGGGTGCTCGCTTGCTTTCTTTCTCATAGCATTGAAGTGAACCTGTGCGCCCGCGGAGGACATATCCAGCAAAAAGTCCTTTGCAAACGTGCCGTCCTGAATGTCGGAGAGGATCTTCTTCATAGCCTTCTTGGTGTCTTCGGTGATGATCTTGGGGCCTGTTACGTAGTCACCGTACTCTGCGGTGTTGGAGATGGAGTAGCGCATTCCCGCAAAGCCGCTCTGATAGATCAGGTCAACGATCAGCTTCATCTCGTGGATGCACTCAAAGTATGCGTTTCTGGGGTCGTATCCTGCTTCAACGAGCGTTTCATAACCTGCCTGCATCAGCGCACAAACGCCGCCGCAAAGCACTGCCTGTTCACCAAAGAGGTCGGTTTCGGTTTCTGTGCGGAAGTTGGTTTCAAGCACACCTGCTCTCGCGCCACCGATGCCGAGGGCGTAAGCAAGACCGAGATCCCAAGCGTCACCCGTAGCGTCCTGCTCAACAGCGATCAGACAAGGAACACCCTTGCCTGCCTGATACTCGGAACGAACGGTGTGACCGGGGCCTTTGGGCGCGATCATGATCACGTTGACGTTCTTGGGCGGCTTGATGCAACCGAAATGGATATTGAAGCCGTGCGCGAATGCAAGCGTCTTGCCCTCGGTAAGATTGGGCTCGATGGACTCCTTGTAAAGTGCTGCCTGCTTTTCATCGTTGATCAGGATCATAATGATGTCAGCTACCTTGGTGGCTTCTGCACTTGTCATAACCTTAAGTCCCTGTGCTTCTGCCTTGGCCCAGCTCTTTGAGCCCTCATAAAGACCGACGACGACGTTGACACCGCTGTCCTTTAAGTTGAGCGCGTGGGCGTGTCCCTGAGAGCCGTAACCGATGATCGCAACGGTCTTGCCGTTCAACTTCTGAAGATCGCAATCCTGCTGATAGAAAATTCTGTTTGCCATTTTTATTACCTCTTTCTGATTATAAATTCAAATTTTGACGGAGCGTTGCGCTGCCTTTTTCAATAGATGCCGTTCCTGTACGGCAGATTTCCAGAATGGTGAGATCCCGCATAAGGGAGATAAAATCGTCCATCTTGGTGCTGTCACCAATGACACGGAGAACAATGGAATCCTTGGTGTAGTCAATGGTTTCGGCCTTGAATGCCTCTGCTGCCGCGTGGATCTCATCACGTGTGGCGGGGTCATTTTTCAGCTTGATCAGCATCAGCTCACAGCTCAGCGAATTGGTTGGAGTAAGCTCCTTGATGGAGCAAACGTCGGGCAATTTGTAGAGCTGATTGACCAGCTGTACCTTGCCGTTTTCCTCACCGTCAAAGCTGAAGGTGAGGCGGGAATATTCACCCGATTCGGTTTCGCTTGCCGTGATCGAGCTGATGTTGAATTGCCTGCGGCGGAACATACTTGTTAGGCGGTTGAGCACACCGAATTGATTTCGGACGAGTACCGCTAAGGTATATCGGTTCATAATTCCACCTCCAATTTCGTGATGATATCGTCCATACTGCCACCGGGCGGGAGCATGGGGAGAACGAATTCGTCCTTGTCGATCTTGCAATCGATGACGTACGGGCCTTCGCATGCAAATGCACGACTGAGTGCCGTATCCAATTCCTCGGGAGTCGTGACCGCTTCACCGTCTGCGCCAAAGGACTTGGCAAAGGCGGCAAAATCAGTCTTTCGGTCAAGTACGGAATTGGAGTAGTGCTTATCGTAGAACAGCGTCTGCCATTGGCGAACCATGCCAAGCACACCGTTGTTCATAATGACCACCACCACGGGAACGCCATAGCGAACAGCAGTTGCCAGCTCGTTTAAGTTCATGCCAAAGCTGCCGTCACCCGTGATCAGCACGCTTCTCTCACCCGTGCCGTACGCTGCCCCGATCGCTGCACCAAAGCCGTATCCCATTGTACCAAGACCGCCGCTGGATGCAAAGCGTTTTGCGGTTTTGAAATTAAGATTCTGCGCTGACCACATCTGATGCTGACCGACGTCGGTACATACAGCCGTGTTTTCTCCAAGGTACTTGTTTACGGTCAGAATTGCCTTGCGAGGGGTGAGTCCCTCGCGGTTGTCAAGGTAGCTTTCTTCTTCCTTACGGAAGGCATCCACCTTAGCCATCCAATCGGGCTTTGCGCCCCTGTTCAAAAGAGGCAGAAGCTTTTGCAAGGTCAGCTTTACGTCCCCACGCAGACCGCAAACAGCGTTGACTGTTTTGTTGAGCTCCGAGCCGTCTACGTCTATGTGAACGATCTTGGCACCCGTGGCAAATTTGGTGCGGTTGCCCGTCACGCGGTCGTTGAAGCGAACGCCAAGGGATATGATCACGTCCGCGTTATGCATGGACATAGAGGACGCGTAGTGACCGTGCATGCCCTGCATGCCGAGGAATCTCGGGTGATCGGTCGGGATTGCCGAAAGCCCCATCAAGGAGCAACCGATGGGCGCGTCGATCTTTTCGGCAAGGGCTAAAACCTCATCCTGCGCATTCCCCGTGATCACGCCGCCGCCAAAGTAAATGAAGGGGCGTTTGGCAGAATTGACGATCTCAGCCGCTTCTTCTACGCGCACATCCTTGGCGGCAAACGGTTTGTCCTTTTCCACGGGAGGCGCGGCTTCATATTCGCATTTTGCGATTTGCACGTCCTTGGGAACGTCGACCAACACGGGGCCGGGTCTGCCCGATTGGGCAAGCCTGAATGCCTCGCGGAGAGTGCCTGCCAGATCTTCTACGTTGCTGACAAAGTAGTTATGCTTGGTGATGGGTAACGTAATACCGGTAATGTCGATCTCCTGAAAGCTGTCCGTGCCGATCTGCGTGGTCGGTACGTTGCCGCAGATGGCGACCATGGGGATCGAATCGAGATAAGCGGTAGCAATACCCGTGACGAGATTGGTGGCACCGGGGCCCGAGGTGGAAATGACCACCCCAACCTTTCCTGTGGTTCTCGCATACCCGTCTGCCGCGTGTGCCGCGCCCTGCTCGTGAGCACAGAGAACGTGATTGATTTCATTTTGGTATTTATAAAGGCTGTCGTATACGTTGAGAATCTGACCGCCGGGATAGCCGAAAACGGTTTGGACGCCTTGTTCAATTAAGATTTTTACGAGGATATCTGAGCCGCAAAGTTGCATACTCCTCACCCCTTTCTTAAATTTTCTATAATCAGCTCACCGCACTGACGACAGCCGACTAAAGTTTTTCCCTCGCTCATAATATCGGCTGTGCGATAGCCTGCATCGAGATATGCGGAAACGGCATTTTCAATTGCATCGGCTTCGCGCGGCATGTCA
>JAFTLD010000020.1 GCA_017452945.1 Clostridia bacterium
AGGTTCTCGGAGCGTCGGCAGTATTGCTGATATGCTCTTTGTTGACGGCAGAGGATATTCGCGAATATATCTACCTCTGTGACGAGCTTGGGCTGTCGGCATTGGTTGAGGCGCACGACGAAGCAGAGGTAAAGGTAGCGGTCAAAGCGGGTGCGAGGATCATTGGAGTCAATAACCGCAACCTAAAGGATTTTTCGGTGGATACCGAGAACAGTGCAAGGCTACGCAGACTGATCCCGAAGGACGTTCTGTTCGTCTCCGAAAGCGGTGTGAGAAATGCCGAGGATGTGGCAAAGCTCCGTGAGATCGGCGCGGATGCCGTTCTGATCGGAGAAACGCTGATGCGGGCGACCGATAAGAAAGCCAAGCTCGCGGAGCTGAGAGGTGCACCATGACGAGGATCAAGCTCTGCGGTCTCTCCCGCGCTTGTGATATTGCGGCAGCAAACGAGCTTCGCCCCGAATATATCGGCTTTGTTTTCGCGCAGAAAAGTAAGCGATACGTATCTCCCGAAAAAGCGACGGAGTTAAAACAGCTTTTGCATCCCGATATTAAAACGGTTGGTGTTTTTGTAAACGAGAGCTTGCAAAATGTTGCCGAACTGCTGACAAACGGAGTCATTGACGTAGCGCAGCTACACGGCAATGAAGATGATGAATATATCAAAAAATTGCGAACACTTACCGATCAGCCCATCATCAAGGCATTTCGTGTGAGCTGTGAGCAAGATGTAGCACAAGCCAACGCAAGCACTGCCGATTGTGTTCTGCTCGATTCGGGCGCGGGTACGGGAACGCTATTCGATTGGAATTTGATCGCAAAGATCAACAGACCATATTTTCTTGCGGGCGGACTTGATGCCGGGAACGTGAGCGAGGCACTTAAAAAATTAAATCCGTTTGCCGTTGATGTCAGCTCGGGCATTGAAACGGACGGAGTAAAGGATAAAACAAAAATGGCGGCGTTCGTTGCCGCGATAAGAAAGGAAGGAATAGTATGACAAATCCAAACGGACGCTTCGGCATCCACGGCGGTCAGTATATCCCCGAGACTCTGATGAATGCAGTGATCGAGCTGGAAGAGGCGTATAACTACTATAAGAACGACCCTGAGTTCAACAGGGAACTGACGGAGCTTTTCAACGAATACGCGGGCAGACCGTCAAGACTCTACTATGCAGAGAAGATGACCCGCGATCTCGGCGGCGCGAAGATCTATTTGAAACGAGAAGACCTCAATCACACGGGCGCGCATAAGATCAACAATGTGTTGGGGCAGGCATTGCTCGCCAAGAAGATGGGCAAAACTCGTCTGATCGCCGAGACGGGTGCAGGTCAGCACGGTGTCGCCACGGCGACCGCCGCCGCGCTGATGGGCATGGAGTGCGTGGTCTTTATGGGCGAGGAGGACACGGTACGTCAGGCGCTCAACGTCTACCGTATGCGTCTGCTCGGTGCCGAGGTCGTCCCCGTAAAGACAGGAACGGCGACGCTGAAGGATGCGGTTTCCGAGGCGATGAGAGAATGGACTTCAAGAATTTCCGATACTCACTACTGTCTCGGCTCGGTCATGGGACCTCATCCGTTCCCGACCATTGTTCGTGATTTTCAAGCGGTCATATCGAAAGAAATCAAGGAACAGATCCTTCAAAAAGAAGGCAGACTTCCCGATGCGGTCATCGCCTGTGTCGGCGGCGGTTCCAACGCCATTGGTAGTTTCTATCACTTCATTGAGGATAAAGGCGTCAGACTCATCGGCTGTGAAGCGGCAGGGCGGGGAATCGATACCTTTGAAACAGCGGCGACCATTGCCACGGGCAGGCTTGGCATCTTCCACGGTATGAAGTCCTACTTCTGCCAAGATAAGGACGGGCAGATCGCTCCCGTTTATTCCATCTCGGCAGGTTTGGACTATCCCGGCGTCGGCCCCGAGCACGCGCATTTGCACGACATAGGCAGAGCGGAATACGTGCCCGTAACCGATGACGAGGCGGTAAACGCCTTTGAGTACCTTGCGAAAACAGAGGGCATCATTCCCGCCATTGAGTCGGCTCACGCGGTTGCCCATGCTATCAAGCTCGCACCCACGATGGATCGAGATAAAATCATTGTCATCACCATATCCGGCAGAGGCGACAAGGACTGCGCCGCCATTGCCCGTTACAGAGGGGAGGATCTCCATGAGTAATATCAAAAAAGCATTTGAAAACGGAAAGGCGTTCATCGCCTTTATCACCTGCGGTGATCCCGACCTTGAAACCACCGCCGCCACCGTCCGCGCCGCCGTAGAGAACGGCGCCGATCTCATCGAGCTTGGTATTCCGTTCTCCGACCCAACTGCAGAAGGCCCCGTAATCCAAGGTGCAAATCTCCGCGCACTGAACGGCGGCGTTACCACCGATAAGATATTCACCTTTGTCAAGGAGCTTCGCCGTGACGTAAGGGTTCCGATGGTGTTTATGACCTACGCAAACGTGGTGTTTTCCTACGGCGCGGAAAAGTTTATTTCAAATTGTCGTGACATTGAAATAGACGGACTCATTTTGCCCGACCTGCCTTTTGAAGAAAAAGAAGAATTCCAACCCATCTGTAACAAATACGGTGTCGATCTGGTGTCTCTCATAGCTCCCACGTCCGAAAACCGTATTGCGATGATCGCAAAAGAAGCACAAGGCTTTCTCTACATCGTTTCAAGCCTTGGTGTCACGGGTACAAGAAGCGAGATCAAGACCGATCTTGCCTCTATTGTCGAGGTCGTAAGGCAGAACACCGATATTCCTTGTGCTATTGGTTTCGGTATTTCTACCCCCGAGCAAGCAAAGAAAATGGCGGATATCTCAGACGGTGCCATCGTCGGCTCGGCGATCATCAAGCTGCTTGAAAAATACGGCAAGAACGCACCGCGCTACGTCGGTGAGTACGTAAGGTCGATGAAGGATGCATTAAGATAATCATTGGGCGCCGCTCGCAAGGGTGGATGCTTATAAAACGTGATCCGCACCGGTGAGAGCCGATGAAGGCCATGATCTCAATACAACAAAGGACTCCCGAAGAATTTACAAAATGTTCGGGAGTTTCTTTGTGCAGATGATTGAATTTTTTGCATTTTTATGATATACTTTATTTAGCGTAAAGAGCGAGATAAATAAGAATTTGTTGGAGGGTATTTATATGAAAAAATCGTTTATGTGTAGCCTATGCCATAACGGCATATTAGGCGGTGCTTTATATCTTGACGAAACTTCGGTTACCTACAAGACGAATAAACTCACAGTAGATAAAGCGTACAGGAATCTTGTATTACCGCTTGATCAAATCGCAGAGCTTACATGGAAATGGGTTGTTTTCCCGATAGCAACATTCCATATGAAGAATGGAGAAAAATATAAAATCCTTATATTCAACAAACTGCGTTTCAAAAAATGGTTTCGAGAGTATCGCACACAATAAGAAATGAACCAATTCCAATTTGTCGGGCTATTGAAAAACTTTTAGAAACGAAAAGGCGCACTTTTATAAAGCAGCTATCTGTCGGCGAGTTGAAATAACTAATTATCCCCAAATCCTCCGTACGATTGTAGTCATATGGAGGATTAACCGTTTTATGCGCGCCTTCCGAAAGCGACGCCTCTATTATTTGAATGCCTTTAGGCAGTTGAGCGCAAAGCGCGAAACAGACAACGCCCCGCTATGAAATGGTGGTTTAATTTTCAAAAGAACCCCTTGAATTATCTGTCGAATTGTGGTATAATAAACGCAAATAAACGTTAATCAAGGGAGGCCTGAGGAAAAGTTATGATCATATCGACAAGAGGAAGATATGCTCTGCGCGTGATGATAGATCTTGCCGAAAACGGAAACGGCAAATATATTGCCATGAAGAAAATTGCGGAAAGACAAGGGATATCTTTGAAGTATCTTGAGCAGATTCTGCCCGTATTGACCCAAAATAAGATCATAGAGGGCTTGCAGGGCAAAGGAGGCGGATACAGGCTTACCAGAAAGCCGGAGGAATATAAGGTTGGCGAGATTCTCCGTTTGACAGAGGGTAATCTTGCCCCTGTTTCTTGCCTTGAGTGTGGGGCAGAGCCATGTGAGAAACGTTACGAATGTAGAACTTTACCTATGTGGACGAAATTACACGATTTGATAACCGATTATCTTGATGGCGTGCTTCTTTCGGATTTGATGATAAAGGATATTTCGGAAAGCAAATAGCATATTATCAAAACTCAAACTGTGAATTGCTCGAAAAATGGTGCTGATGGGTAAATTAAGCCCTAAATAATCCCCTATACCTACACACCCCAAAACTTTGCTTTTCGCGTGTCCGAATGGTATCGGGGATCTTTACGAGCCACTTGTGGCTGAAATTCAATACGTAGTTGTCCTAAAAATATAGTCAAGTAAGGGCTACCAAACGGTAGCCCTTATCTAAAATTATTAAAATCAATTGACAATTCAGCACAAAACATGTATGTAACGCAGACATCATCCAAGAATCTCAAGGATTCCTCGCAGCGGCAAGCTCCGCGGCGGCAGCGCGCGCAATTTGACAAACGCCAGAGAGAAGAAAGAGATCACTCAAAATGTGCCAAAAATTCCTCCAGCTCGGTGTTCATTTTGTCCTCAAGAGACGCATAGACGGTGCTGTAGCTCTTGTCACTCGTTCCGTTGATCACATCGATCATTTCGGCATACAGGCCTGCCAGATCGAAGGCATGGCACAAATCGAAGTTGGAGGATTCAACCAGCATCTTCAGCACTGCCGAGGCGTTATCATCCCTCGCTTGACGACTGAGCATAACGTTTTCGTATTGCGCCTCCATGGAGGTGTAAAGAGAAGCCGTTGCCAGCGCCTCGGTAATCAGTCCTGCATTTGTGGTATCCTGCACCGAGATGGGGATGATGGCCATGGTACTGATAAAGCGGTTGGTGTGGGTGTAATAATCCTGCTGATCCTCGTCCAGCTTGGGCGTGGGAGCAAAGCCGTAAGGGTCTGACATGTCCGAAAGCAGCGTGATATCGCACAGCGGAAGCGTATGGAACAGCGCACGGCATTCCTTGAAGGCGGTGATACTGTCGGCAAGCGCCGTGTAGCGCATCACACCATCGTCGTAAAACAGATCAATGACATACTCCATAATATTGGTGTTGCCTTCATCCGTATAGGTAAGGGTCAGTTCGTCATTTTCATTTTTCTTGATGTAAGAGCCGCCCGCACCGAAATAATGCGCGTTTTCGCTGTCATTGCCTGGCGCGTAGCCGTAAAAGTCGAGAATATCCATTTCATCGTTGCCGTTGAGATCTACGTAAGTACCTTCAATCATCTCGGCGAACGTTTCGATCGTCCATTCGTTTCGCTCGATCAAAGCGTAAGGCGTTTCCAAGCCGGCATCGTCCAAAAGCTTTTCGTTAAACAATACGGAAAAAGCAGAATAGACCGAGCGGTTGGTGATGGCACCGGTCGCAAAGAACACCTTGTCGTTGATCTCAAAGTTATCCACCGTATTTTTGTTCCAGTGGGGCGCAGTCAGATCGATGTTAGGAACGGTGTTGAGATCGTAGCAAACGCCGCCGTTCAGCATCGGAAAGGCAACGTAGGCCAAGGAGCCCAGTACCAGTCCGACGGTGTCATTGCCGGCTTGGATATCATTGTTGAGTCCGGCATACATCTGGCTGTCCAGTACGTCGTCCCACACCAAATCAAGACCAAAAATCTCCTCCAGCATGGCGTCACGGTTAAATAGCTCGTCGTCGACCAACGAGCCGGTAAGGGTATCGTACTCTGGAAATTGCGCAATATAAATGCTATTCTGAAAGCTGGAGGATGCGAGAATATGGAATTCTTCGCCGGTGTACGTGCAATCGGGCAGCGCCTCGATGCGCTCGCGGACGGTCGGCTCAGACGGAGCCTCACTTGGCTCTTCATCCACAGAGGTGTTCGAGGAGTCATCCTTGACATTGAGATCGTCGGGAGTATTACTGCAGCCGACCATCGTCAAAAGGAGCATGGACAGTGCCAGCAGTAAGCAAAGGCTTTTCGGAGCTTTCATGGGTTTTATCCTTTCTTTCTTGTTATTTATGATAAGGTCACAGACCCTTCATACTAAGACGAACTGTGCGCGTTTGGAAGGGTTTCAGCTCAATGCTGTGGGGGGAGATAGGTTGTTGAGTCTCCTCGGTCAGGCTGCAGGCATACGACTCGGTTAGTGTCAGGCCGTCGACGTGCAGCGCCGCCACGGTGGACACCCCTCGCGTCTCTCGCAGTCGCAGGATATAGCCATTTCCATCCTCGGCAAGCTTGTAGCAAACGGGCACAACACTCTCGGGCGTAACGCTCAGTCGAACAGGCGTACAGCGTCCCTGCAGCAGACGAGGCGGACAAACGCAGCCGCCGGCAAAGCCTTCCTCGTCCAAGGTGGCAGTAGAACCCGAGACCAGCGAGAAACGGTAGATGGCGTCGCCCGATTGCGTGACGGAAAAGTTGGTGCGGCAGTTGTTGTAGGAGACCATGATGTACATATGACCGCAGTGAATATCCTCTTTTTTGACAAAGGGGGCTGTGTATCCCTTGGGATGGATCAAATGGTGCGCGTGAGAAACTGCCGTGGGATGTGCACCGCCAAAGGAAACAAGCGAGGCTTGCTCACAAGCAAGAGCGATCGCGTACTCCCCGTCGGTCACGGTGCAATACTCGTCCACGGCGCACTGATTGGTGTTGCCACCGCTGATGACGTCGTCAAAGGCGCGGATCAGGGAGCCGTTGGAGCGATACGCAAAGCGCGGTGCTACCGCCGAAAACGGCAGCGCGATGTACACCTCACGCTGCGGCGTGCGATCCCAGGTCAGGCGGTAGGAAAGATCAATACGCTTGACGGTATGATACAGCGTCAGCTCCATGACCACAGAAGGCACGGCATAGGTGTCCGCCGTGATGACCAGGCTATCCGCCACCAGTCCGCAGCAGCGTCTTACACATCCGCAGTAACGCATGAGATGGCAGGAATTGTCGCGAATATCCCGTGTGACGACTTGCCCGAAGGCATCGCCGTCGCACAGCTCGCGCCCCGTATCCTTGTCCACGATGGAGAACACCTTGCCCGTGGCGGCATCATATTCGATACGATAGTAATCGTTTTCCAGGACGCCATCGGTGCGCTCACAAGTAGGCGTGGGGCGTGCCGCGTAGGCGTAGGCTGTCAGTGAAAGCCCCTCCGACAGCACGGGGACAGTATATTGGTACAGCCTGTGCCCGGGCAGAAGCATGGCCATGGCGTTTTCCACGCCTTCGATGCCGAGCAGTGGGCTTGTGACCTCGTCGCGTTGCACTGGCAAACGCTCACCACTCGGGCCGATCAGTTCACCCACAGGGGCGTCCTCACCGAACGCCGCACCATCGGACAAAAACGTGGCAACACCGCAGCCGGGACGGAAGGTGGCCAGTGTCCAGATGCCCGGCTCGGCAGACAGCTGCGCCTGTGCGTGACTCCACAGCAGATCGGAGCGCCGGGCAGCGTTATAGGCATAGCCCACTTTGAGCAGGCGATTGTATTCATGATTAAAGCCAAACGGCATGGACATACCGGAGCAATGCTCATCAAAAAGTGTGGCCGCGCGGAAAAGGCTGTCGCACAAGGATGCCTCGCTCTTGCCGCACATCGCAAGTACACTTTCCGCTGCCAATGCACGGCGCTTGCTGCGGGCGTTGAGCATAGTCGTGCCGGATTCGGTTAGCGAAAGGGTGGTATAGTCGGTCTGTGGGAGCGTTCCCGTGACTACGGGCAAGGTGATGTCGGCGGTGTCGCGGCGCAGCGCGTCAAAGAACATAGCCGTGGTGCCGACCACCAGCCGAATGTCGCTGTGTTCCTCGTTCCATCGTTTCACAATGTCGCAGATTCCCATGCTCGGACGTTCGTTATCCGAGCCGTGGTCAATATAGCGCATAACGTGATAGGGGCAGCCACGCTCTTCAATCTCGCGCAAAAATTCCGGCAGTCGTGCTTCGATGTCCTCATAAGTTTCATACGGCTGCAGAGTGGCCAGGTCGTTTCCAAACCAGCCGTAGCCATCCTGGAACCATGTCAGAATCTTACCTCCATCAGGCGCTTGCCAATGAAAGGCAGCGGGATGTCCCCACGGCACGATATCCTCGTTCCAGTAGGAATGCTGCATGGGAGGCTTGACACCCTGCGCGTCCCCCCAGCGGAAATACTGCGGAAATCCCGCAAACAGGTTTTGCACGCCGGCCGCGCACAAGGCCTTGACCGTACCACTGCTCAATCCCGGCATATCCGTCAAAGATGCGGTGCGGATGCGCACGCCCAACTGCTTTGCCAAGGCAAAGGAGGGATACATGACGCGCGCCAGCTGCTCCTCAGAGCAGATCTCATCGATGATATTTGCGTACAGTGCGGGAAGCTCAATGCGACCCTCTCGAATATAGTGATACATGCGCTGACGGTTTTTTTCACTTGTGTGCGTCAGATAGTGATCGAGCGACCAAAACGCCTCCACCGTGTAGCGGTATTTTGCTTCCTCGGGATAGTCGACGGTCTTGTCGAAAAAGTCCAGAATATCGTCATAATAGCTGCAGTACGTTGCAAGCAGATCGTCAATGGTGTGGGTGTAGCCCAGATCATGATGTGTAATGGGAATAAAATATACGGTTTGAGGTGTGTTTGACATGAGATTGACCTCCTTATTTGGGTTCGGCTTGTTCCGAAGAGGAAATTCGCTTGCTTGAGCGGCGCACGATCATCCGTCCAGCCGGAATGATGCGGTGAATATTGCCTTGCGCCATACTGCCGTCAGCGATCATGCCAAGCAACATTCGGGTGGCGCACATGCCCATTTCCCGCTTGGGTACGTCCAGTGTGGTTAAGGGCGGATAGCAAAATTGTCCGAGAAAAATATTATCCACAGCCACCACGGAGATCTTTGACGGCACGCGGATCTCCCGTGCGGCAAGTGCCTGCAGCAAGGCAACGGCAACGATATCCGAGGAGCAGAAAATTGCATCAGGCAAGAAATTGCTTTTCAGCAGCGTATCCGTCGCATTCGAAATGTCTTTTTTGCCCGCAGACACGGGAAAAACACGAGTGGAACGGTAGGGGAGCTTAGCCTGCTCCAGTGCTGCGCGGTATCCCTGCAGCATACTTGCGTGAAAGGCGGGAACGGTATCAGCGCCCATAAAGGCGATATCCCGGTGCCCTTGATCGATCAGATAAGTCATGGCACGGAAGGCAGCTTGACGATAGTCGCAGCTGACGCAGGGGATTCCTTCCTCCGTTTGGTGCGCATCCAGCACAACAAAGGGAAGTCTGCGCGCATTCAGCGCTGCGGTTACCACGGGCGGCACGCTCTGCAAAAAGATAACACCGTCCACGTTCTGCTGATCAATGGCGCGCTTGAGCATGGACGAATCAAAATCGTTGGCGCTGTCGGATATTACGGTGTTGTAATTGTGTTTGCCGCATTCCTCCATGACGCCCTCCAGCGCTGCGGTGTAGAACAGATCCTCCAGAGCAGACGCCTTTCCACCGAACACGACGAAAATGTTAAAGCTCTTGTTCAGTGTCAGCTTGCGGGAGTTAAGATTGGGCGTATAATGCAGCTGGGCCATCGTGTCGAGTACCTTTTTTCGCGTTGCCTCACTAACACCGCGCTTTTGGTTGAGCACAATCGAAACGGTAGCAGGGGAGACCTCTGCCGCTTTGGCAACGTCGTATATGGTCACGCTTTCGTGCTTATGGTTTGTTTTTGCCATGTTTTACCTCCATATAAATGTAATTGGAGAGAGTGTGCTATATCCCCAGCATGCACATGGCACCAAGGCCAAGCAAAATGCCGAGCCATTGTACAGCGAGTAAGCGTTCCTTGAAAAACACAACGGCTGCTAACATGGTCATGATCAAAAGTCCGCCGTTGGCGATTGGGAAAAAGACGATGCTCGGCATCACACCGACGAGAAACAGGTTGACAGTATTGACCACACCCATAAACGAACCGGATAAGAGTGACTGCCACGCCATGCGTGGAGAGATGCGCGTGGGGGTTGCGCTCTGCCGCTTAGCAAGCAACCACGGAATCAGGTTCATGATAACGATGAATAAAAAAGTCAAACAGAGAAAGCCATCGATCTCATGGGCATGCGGAGACGCCTGGTGTGTCGCTTGTACGACGCCTACCAGTCCGCAGCATAAAAAGGAAAGCATCGCATCCAAAAACCATGGGCTGCTTGTCCTTTTCTCGGTGCGTTTCAGATCCAGCACCAGGGCAAAGGAGATCAACAACAGCGGCAGGGCGATCCATTGCATCAGCGAAATACCTTGCTGCAAGAGAATGGCACCGTACAGAGCCGGGATGACCAGTCCACTGGTCTGAATAAAGTTGACGTAGGCAAGCGGTCCATGACGCAGGGCGCGCAGCATGGTAGTCTGCATCCCACCGGAAACCAGCGCAAAGGCAAGCGCCATGATCACAGAATACCAAGACAGGAATAAGCCGCGCACACAGGCAATCAACAAAAGCACCAGAAACGATGCGGTATACATCAGGGTGTTAAACAGATATATATCTTCTTTGTTCTTCAGCTCCGTTTTGCTGAAGTCGTTGGAAAACACGTTCTTTGCTGTTTCCATCAGAACGCTGATCAAGGTAATAATATAGTAAACAATCATAATATCTCCATCAAAGAACGGTCAATTTTCTTGGCCGCTTTGTCGAAAGCAAGTCATTCGAGGTGACTTGTGATTATATTATAGCATGCGTTTTTTGCTTTGTAAAGCGGTTTAGTTTTGTTTAATCAATGTGCAGATACACTTTTTTGAAAATGAAAAAAATTGATGCAGTTTACTAAAGCGCTTTACATCCGTGTAAAAATGTGGTATGATAATAAAACATGAGCATTGCTATACATAAAAGGAGAGAAGCTTATGAATACCACTGTGAATACTGTTACGGGCGAGTTGGAATTGTCGCAAATGGGTGTTACGCTGACACACGAGCACCTTTGGATGGATACAACGCGTATTTATTTCAAATCCTACGGTGAGGAGAAAATGAGCGATGATAAGATCACGCGCGAAAATCGTGCGCAGATCGTCAAGGATCTTCACACCGTCGTTTTTGGATACAAGGATAACATCATTTTTAACGACGTTGATCTGATGGTAGAGGAGCTGAGTCGTTATAAAGCCGCGGGAGGGCAGACCTTGTTTGAGGTATCAACGCTTGATCTTGGGCGCGACCCCGAACGCTTGCGTGAGATTTCGCGTCGCACGGGGATCAATGTTGTCATGGGCGGTACGTTTTACTACTATCCCTCCATTGATCCCGAAATTCAGCAGCTGATCGAAACCAAGGGCGCACCGGCGCTGGCTGATCTGATGATCCGCGAGTTTTACGAGGGCGTGGGAGACACCGGTATTCGTCCCGGCGTGCTGGGTGAATTGGGCTTGCAGCACGGCCCTACCAATGAAATTTTGGCCGAAGCTGCACTGATCGCCCAAAAAGAGACTCATGCTCCGCTGATCGTTCACTCCGCGCCCTACTGGATTCTGGATATGGCCGAGCG
The DNA here is from genome assembly GCA_017452945.1 of Clostridia bacterium. Next base: position 11,578 of record JAFTLD010000020.1, read on the forward strand.
CATAGGCGCAGACATGGAAAAAATTGTCATGGGACATTGGACCGCAGCCGAACCCGTAAAGCAGGCAATTGAGCGCGGTGCTTGGGTCTCCTTTGATCAGTTTGGTATGAACTTTCCCGGCATCATCGGTGACGACCGCCGCATTGAGGACGTTGTCTCTGTCTTTGATGCAGGACTTTCACATCATTTGTTGCTCTCGCAGGATATGTGCTGGAAGGTACGCCTCTGCCATTATGGCGGCGACGGGTATGCGCATCTTTTGACCGACATTTTGCCGCGCCTGCAGGGGAGGGGAATTTTCAAGCAAGACATAGATCGCGTGATGATCGAAAATCCCATGCGATTGCTGGCATAAGGAGGGACACATATGAAGCACGTTTTGCTTTTGGGTGATTCCATTCGCATCAATTATCAGGAGGCGGTCAAATCTGCCTTGGGAGAGGAATACGAGGTGCATTATCCCGCAGACAACTGTCGCTTTGCCGCTTATACACTGCATCATCTGCGTCATTGGCTTCCCACCGTTCCCAAGCCCGACGTCGTGCATTGGAACAACGGTATCTGGGATATCGAGCATTTTTACGGCGAGGAGCATCCCTTCACGCCGCTGGAGGAATACATCTCCTATTTGCAGCGCATTGTCCGCGCCATTCGTTACATATACGGCCAGGAGCAGCGCATTATCTTCGCGCTGACTACGCCGCAGCGCAGCGAGAACGGCAGGGAAAACTATCTGCTTTACAACGCCGCAGCGAGTGAGGCTTTGCAGGCGATGGGCTGCGAGATCAACGATTTATATCAAGTGATCGCTGCGGATATAGATACTTATATTTGTGAGGACGGCTGTCATCTTTCTGAGGCAGGAATAACGGCTGCCGCCCAAGCGGTAGTCAAGAGCATCAGCATAGGGGAAGTGCATTGCTCCACCACGCAACCGGCGCCGTGTCCGACACTCAATACCATCATTCGGTAATACGGGAAGGATGCTGGTGTGATGGTGCGAATGACACCGCCAAAGCCTCTTTGCAAAAAGCAAATATTGCAAATCGCTGATTAAAATGGTAGATACATAGTGGTTTTCTATGTGTCTACCTTTATTTTTCTATTTCAATTTGACGGGTGGTTATGATTGCCTGAAATCAAGGAACTCATCAAGCCTCTGTTCTCAATTCCTACGCACCAATTCCTCTTCAACGGCGGTAATATCAACGCAAGAGATTATATCGATGCTCTGCAGCTTATAGACAGCGAGTTCGATCTCATCAAGTATCCCGAAAGAGGTATTTGCCTTTTTAAGTGCGGAAACGAGAGATATCTTCTGCAGGTATTGAAATTCAAGGAGAAGGGATGAAAAAAGCACAGCCTAACTGTAACGGTGGGGCTGTACTTTACAGAATGAACTTGAAATTTCAAAGTTTTTTTTAAGTGTGTTATTTCAATTTAGAGGACGAAATTGAAATAAGACGCCAAATTTTAGTCTTGTTATTTCAATTTCGCTTGACAAATTGAAATAAAAGGCGTATAATAGTAATAGAAATTTCAATTTGGAGGTGATACTATGAACAAAGCTGGAAAATTTATTTTTAACCTTTCGGGAGAGGCGGAATTTAAGTCCTTTTTGCCGTCGGTACTTCCGCCGGAGATTGAAATGGACGATGATATGGTCACCTTGCTCGTAAATGCAAATAAGCAATTATATGCACTCGAAAGTATATCTGCTTACATTCCGAGTATTAAACTGTTCACATCAATGTATGTGCGAAAAGAAGCATTGATGTCTTCCCAGATGGAAGGTACGCAGGCAACGCTTGAGGATGTGCTTGATCCCACGATAGATAAAAACGTAAATTTAGATGTTTCGGAT
>JAFTLD010000021.1 GCA_017452945.1 Clostridia bacterium
AGCATAAACTAATTTTTTGCCATGTCTTAAGTTAGTTTGTGCCTATCCGGGGCGTCGAGGACGTCGCCCCCTACAGCTCCTTATTCTGGTACGTAATTTCGGGGACTGATTTGAAGCGCCCCTACGGTAATATGCATTTGTGCTGGCCTGTTCTTAAAACCCAAACAATTCCAACAAAGGGTATGAGCCATAAAGAGGTGCGAACCCGACTGCAAGGTACGGATATTGATCCTCCTGCCCCTCATATCCGGGCAAATCGTGCGCGATCAACGTAACGTTTCCGTTGAAGTTTGTGAAAATTATGGTGTCACATCCTGACGTTTCATTGCCGTACGGCATTGGCCCTTTGTCACCGTATGGCGTATACGTCAGCTCCAACCGAAAATCCGCGCCCATCACATCCTCTTCAATATTCCCGATTGACAAAAGTCCTTGGGTATAGGAACATTTGGAATGATACACGCAATTGTTAAAGAAATTGGTCAACGCGATCAGTCTTGGGTCATTCGGATCAATCGTAATTACTTCCCCGTCCTTATACAGGGTTGCCGTAAGAGGTGCTCCGTGTGTTGCGGGATACGCTTCATAAGTATCACGGGGAATGCTTGCAATCACAGTCTTCAACTCGGTATCCGACAAGCGCGTTCCCTCCTGAATGTCAAAAAACGGGGTGACGGAAAAGACGCCGCCAACGATTTCCTTTTCAGGAGCAGAAGAGGTGCTTTGATGATCGGATGGAACGTTATGACATGAAACCAATACAACGGTAAGTAAGAGTAAAATCAAAAAAACAAAAATCTTCTTTGGCATGTTGTTTCTACCTTTCCCGCATTAAGCGATCTTGATTTATTGTACCATAAAAACCATGAAAAGTCAACCTGATCGATGGTCTTTCACGCTATATAACAATCCATCCGCTCGAAAATTTGCAACAAGGCAAAAATATTCAAAAACCACTTGCAAAACGGGTAAAAATGCGGTATAATGTAAGGTGGTATTATATATTTTTGATGAAAATCGGAGGGCTCTTATGAAAAAGCATTTGCGAATCGGTATTGCGGGCTTTGGCGCGATGGGTAAGACACACGCATACAGCGTAGCATCCTTGCCATATTTCTATGAAGCTCTGCCCTTCTTCGCATCTGTTCACGGTATTTGCACCACCGACGTTGGGAAAGCCGAGCACATCTGCAATACGCTGGGTTTTGACAAGGCTTATGAAAATGCCTTTGCCATGATTGCCGATCCCGATATTGACGTCATTGATATATGCACACCAAACAACACCCATTACGCAATTGCTGACGCAGCACTTGATGCGGGCAAGCACGTGCTTTGCGAAAAACCTTTTTGCTTTCATGAGCACGAGGCAAAGGCGCTTGCAAAAAAAGCCGACGATAAGGGACTTGTTTGCGGTGTGGTATACAACAACCGCCATCTTGCGGCTATCATGCGCGCGCGTCAACTGATGGACGAGGGCGCTCTCGGTCGCATTCTTTCCTTCTCCTTCCACTACAGACACGACAGCGACATTGATCCTGCGCGCACGGTGGGTTGGAAGCAGGACGCGACGGTATGCGGTGCAGGTACGCTGTTTGATCTTGGATCACACGCGCTCGACCTTTGCCGATACTTGTGCGGTAATTATGCAAGCATCAGCGGCAAATCACAGATCGCATTTGATACGCACAAGCATGCAGACGGCTCACTTTGGCAAACCAATGCAGACGAAGCCTTTTACATGACCGCCACACTCACTTCGGGCGCTGTGGGTCAGATCAGCGTGTCCAAGCTCTCACACGGCTCCGAAGACGGACTTGAATTTTCGATTTACGGCACGGGCGGTGCTTTACGCTTCACACTCGCACAGCCCGACATTCTCTATTACATGGATGCCGATCAGCCAAAGCTGCCGCTTGGCGGTACAGCAGGCTTTACGGCAATCCCCGCCTCGGGCAGATACCCCGCTCCCGGTGGCAAATTCCCCGCTGTCAAGGCTCCGCAGGGCTGGCTGCGCGGACACATTCACGGCATGTACCTCTATCTTGACGCTGTGGCAAGCAACACGCACTTCGCGCCCGACTTTGCGGACGGTGCATATATCCAGCACGTCATGGCCTGTGCCATGCAGTCGGACCGCGAGGACGGAAAGGAAGTGCGGATATGACCTTTCCCATCTTAGGACTGACAGGCCCTTCCGGTGCGGGCAAAAGCGTAGTGGCTGCGCGGCTGCGCGATGCGCACGGCTTTGCGTGGATCGATACCGATGCGGTATATCACGAGTTGACCGATGCTCCCTCTGCATGTCTTGACGAGCTGAGCGCTGCATTTGGCGCGTGTATCGTCAAAAACGGTGCGCTTGACCGTCCTTCACTGGCCGCCATCGTATTCGCTCCCGATGCAAAGGACAAATTGGAATTGCTCAACAGGATCACGCACAAGCACGTGCTTGCCGTAACGGCACAGCATATAGAAGACGCACGGCAAAACGGTGCTGCAGGTGCCATCATCGACGCACCTCTGCTTTTTGAATCGGGCGCGGATGCAATGTGTACGCACACGCTTGCCGTACTGGCACGGGAAGAGATCCGAAAAAAACGCATTATGGAACGCGATCAATTGAGTGCAGAAGCCGCACAACGGCGACTGAACGCCCAAAAAACGGACGGTTTTTACGCGCAGAAAGCCGACTTTTTGATTGAAAACAACAGCAACGTACAAGCGGTGCTGGACGCTGTCGACGCGCTGGCAAAGGAGTTTTTATGAGAGTCCCGAAAACGAGAACCCAAAGAAAAAACTCCCCACACGCGTTGCCCATCGTCATCATTCTGATCATCTCGCTTGCTCTTGGCGGTGTTTTTGAGCTTACCTGCCTTGGCGTGGAGCGATTGACTCACCCAAGAGAGTATGAAAGCGCGGTTTCGAACTGGGCGCTTGAATACGGTGTTCCCGAATATATTGTGTACGCCCTGATCAAAACCGAGAGTGGCTTTGACAGCACCAAGCAAGGCACGGACGGTGAGATTGGCCTTATGCAGTTGACACCCGCACGATACGTCACACTTGCCAATGCGGCAAATGATCCCGGTGTCAACGCGGCCGCGCTGTACGATCCGGACACCAGCATTCGTTACGGCACCATGTACTTGGCGCAGCTGTATCAGAAATACGGCATGTGGAGCACGGTGTTTGCCGCCTGGCACGCGGGTGAAGAAAAGGTGGATGCATGGCTGCAGAATCCCGCATATATTGACCCGGATTTCGGCACACTGATCACAGTTCCCGATAAAAGCATTGCCAAGGCTGTCAAAAAAACGGTCAAGGCGCAACAAATTTATGAAAAACTATATTACTAACATAAAGGAGTACGAATCATGGCAGAATCCAAAAAAGACCTTCTTTGCTACAAAAAAACAAACTTCTACGAGGTTGCCACCCCCGAGCAGATCGAGGCTGCTTACGAATACGCCAAGGATTACATGAAATACCTTGACGCTTCCAAGACCGAGAGAGAAGCGGTGACCACTTCCGTCGCAATGGCGGAAGCACAGGGCTACGTTCCCTATACCTTTGGCATGACTTTGGAAAAGGGCGGCAAGTATTACTATAATAACCGCGGCAGATCTCTTTTCCTGTTCCGCATCGGCTCTGAGCCCGTGCAGGACGGTATTCGCATCTGCGCTGCGCATATCGATTCCCCCAGACTTGACCTCAAGCAGTCCCCTCTTTACGAGGATGGCGGCTTTGGCTTTTTCAAGACTCGCTACTACGGCGGTATCCGCAAGTATCAGTGGGTAGCCACTCCCCTTGCTTTGCACGGTGTAGTCATTAAGCAGGACGGTACCACCGTCAATATCACCATCGGTGAAGATGATACCGATCCCGTTCTGTACATCAACGATCTGCTGCCCCACCTTGGCCAGAACCAGAATTCCCAGCCCTTGGGTACTGCAATCCCTGCCGAGAATCTGAACATTCTGCTGGGCTCTCGTCCTCTTGAAGGTGAAGAATCCGACAAGATCAAAATGAACATTTTGAGCATGCTCAATGAAAAGTACGGCATTGTGGAAGCAGATTTTCTTTCCGCAGATCTCTCGCTCGTCCCCGCTGTCAAGGCGCGTGACGTGGGTCTTGACCGCTCGCTGATCGGCTCTTACGGTCACGACGACAGAGTTTGCGCATATCCCGCTATGACCGCGCTGTTTGAAAATCCCGATGCAGCCCGCTCTACCATGGTTATTCTTGCAGATAAGGAAGAGATCGGCTCGGACGGTGATACAGGTATGCAGTGTGAGCTGCTGCTCGACCTGCTTTACGAGATCGCAAAGGCATTTGATGCAAACTTCGGTCAGATGAAAGCAAACTCGATCTGCCTGTCGGCAGACGTGACCGCTTGCTTTGATCCCAACTTTGCTGAGGTATTTGACGGCAAAAACGTATCCCGTATCAACTGCGGTGTTGCGATGTGCAAGTACACGGGTCATGGCGGCAAGGTTGCCACAAACGATGCAAGTGCCGAGCTGGTAGCGTTCATTCGCCGCATCATGGCCAAGAACGAGGTCATCTGGCAGGCAGGCGACATGGGCAAAAACGACCTTGGCGGCGGCGGCACGGTTGCCAAGTACATCTCCAAGCACAACATTCCCACCGTGGATATGGGCGTTCCCGTCATTGCAATGCACTCTCCCTTTGAGATCGTTTCCAAGGCAGACGTTTACACCGCGCACAAGGCATTCGCGGCTTTCTATACGCTTGACTGATGCTGAACAAACTGCAACAAATACAAGACAAATATCTGGCGATGGAGGCACGGATGGCAGATCCGTCCGTGCTCTCTGATCCCACCGCATATTCCAATCTGATGCGTGAATATAAAAAGCTGACACCCGTGATGGAGGCGTACGGTGCTTACCTGCGTGCGGAGCGCGACGTGGCTGATGCGCTGGAGCTGATCGAATCGGGAGATGCCGATATGAAGGAGCTGGCGCAAGAGGAATTGGCTGAGGCCAAGCAGACCAAGGCGCGTCTTGAGGACGAGCTGCGACTGATGCTGCGTCCCCGCAATCCCAACGAGGGCAAGAATCTCATTGTGGAGATCCGCGCCTGTGCGGGGGGCGAGGAGGCTGCCTTATTTGCGGGCGTGCTGTACCGCATGTACTGCATGTACTGCGCAAAGCAGGGCTTTGACCTCTCCCCCATTCACGCAAATCCCACCGATCTTGGCGGCTATCGCGAGATCACCTTTATGGTCAAGGGGGACGAGGCGTGGTCGCACTTCCGCTTTGAATCGGGCGTGCATCGCGTGCAGCGCGTACCCGAAACCGAATCGCAGGGGCGCATCCAGACCTCGACCGCGTCGGTTGCGGTGTTGACCGAGGCTGACGAGGTGGAGGTGGAGATCAAGGACTCTGATTTGATCTTTGAATCCTGCAAATCCAGCGGTGCGGGCGGTCAGCACATCAACAAGACCGAATCGGCCGTCAGACTGACGCACAAGCCCTCGGGCATTGTGATCGAATGCGATCAGGAGCGCTCACAGTTCCAGAACAAAGCAAAGGCGCTGATGCTGCTGCGCACCATGCTCTACGATCAGAAATGTCGGGAGCAGAATGAAAAGATCGCTGCCGACCGCAAGGGTCAGGTCGGCTCCGGTGACCGCAGCGAAAAGATACGCACCTACAACTATCCCCAATCCCGCGTGACCGACCATCGCATCGGCGTTTCGGTCTTTAACATTGATTCATTCGTGGACGGTGATATGACCCCTATCATAGAGCCGCTCATGACTGCGCAGGCAGCACTTGACCTGCAAAACAGTGATAACTAAACGAGGTTTATCTTGAAAACACAAGTATTTACCATATCCGATCCGCAAGCGGCACAGGATGCACTGCGCGCTGCAGGGCATATGATCCGCCTGGGCGGTCTTGTGGTGTTCCCTACCGAAACGGTCTATGGCCTTGGCGGTGACGGCACCAACCCACAGGCAGCTGCGGACATTTATGCCGCTAAGGGTCGCCCTTCGGACAATCCCCTGATCATTCATATAGCAGACCCCGAGGATGCAAGCCTTTACGCGCATACCTCACCGCTCTACGATGCGCTTGCCAAGGCATTTATGCCGGGACCTTTGACCGTGATCATGCCCAAACGCGATACCGTGCCCACGTCCGTCACGGGCGGCCTCGACTCGGTGGCAGTGCGCTGCCCCTCTCATCCCGTGGCACAAGCGCTTATCCGTGCGGCAGGCACCTGTATTGCCGCACCCAGCGCCAATCTTTCGGGGAAACCCTCGCCGACAAATGCATCTCACGTCATACAAGATCTGGACGGCAAGGTTGACGCCATTATTGACGGCGGAGAATGCGAGATCGGTCTTGAATCCACCATCGTCAAGATCCTTTCAGACGAGCAAGGAGAGCCGTATCTTTTGCTGCTTCGTCCCGGAGCGATTACGCACGACGCGCTTTGCTGCGTTTGTCCGCGCGTGGACATTGCCCCTGCTGTGGCGGACAAGCTGGCTGAGAACGAGCGTCCGCTCTCTCCCGGTATGAAATACAGGCATTATGCACCCACGGCACCGCTTGTTCTTTTGGACGGAGAGGATGCAGAGGTACTGGCGTTTTTACAAGCAGAACAGAAAAAACGTGCCTGCACCGTGCTCTGTTACGACGAGGAGATCAGCGCGCTTTCGGGCGGCAATCTGATCCCCATCGGTGCAAAGGATGATCTGGCAACGCAAGCCAAGCATTTGTTTGCCGCACTTCGGGCAGCGGATGCAACGGATGCCGAGATCATATACGCACACCTTCCCCCTATGCAAGGACTCGGTCTTGCGCTATACAATCGCATGATCCGCGCTGCTGCACATACGGTTTTGAAAATTTAATGTAAGGAAATAGATTCATGGCTAAGAAAACAACCAAAGACAAAAAAGCGGTTGAAAAAATTGAATACGCGCCCATACGTCCGCAGTTGATCACGGACACGATTGAGAAAAACTACATGCCCTACGTCATGAGTGTCATCATCTCCCGTGCCATTCCCGAGATCGACGGCTTCAAGCCCGCGCACAGAAAGCTGCTCTACACCATGTACAAAATGGGACTTCTGACAGGCGGAAGAACCAAGAGTACCAACGTTGTCGGCCGAACCTTAACGCTCAATCCTCACGGTGACGCGGCAGTTTATGAGACCATGGTACGTCTGACACGCGGCTACGAGGCGCTGCTGCATCCCTTTATCGACTCCAAGGGCTCGTTTGGTAAGCAGTATTCCTCGGATATGAAGTACGCGGCATCGCGTTACACCGAGGTCAAGCTGGATACCTTCTGCAACGAGCTGTTCTCGGGCATCTCCAAGGACGCGGTGGACATGGTGGACAACTACGACGGTACACTCAAGGAGCCCGTGCTGTTCCCCACCACCTTCCCGAACGTGCTTGTTACACCCAATATGGGTATTGCGGTCGGTATGGCGTCCAATATCTGCTCCTTTAACTTAGCGGAAATTTGTGACGGTACCATCGCGCTGCTCAAAAAGCCCAATCTGCCCATAGAAAAGCTGATGGAGATCATCAAAGCCCCTGACTTTTCGGGCGGCGGTCAGATCATTTACGACGCAGAGCAATTCAAGACTATCTATACGACCGGTCAGGGCTCGTTCCGCATCCGTTCGCGCTACTCCTATGAAAAGGCAAACAACTGCATCGACATTTTGCAGATTCCCTATTCCACCACCATTGAGCAGATCATGGATAAGATCGCAGAGCTTGTCAAGTCGGGCAAGGTCAAGGAGATCACCGATTTCCGCGACGAGATCGACCTCTCGGGCTTCAAGCTGACCATTGATATCCGTAAGGGTACGGATCCCGATAAGCTCATGGCACGCCTTTTCAAGCTGACTCCTTTGGAAGACAGCTTCAAGTGCAACTTCAACGTGCTGATCAACGGTGCGCCCAGAACGCTGGGCATTGCCGAGCTGCTGACCGAATGGATCAAATTCCGCACGGTCTGCGTGCGCCGTGAGCTGACCTATGAGCTCAAGGAAAAGAAGGATCAGCTGCACCTTTTGCTGGCGCTTGGCAAGATCCTTTTGGATATTGACAAGGCCATCCGCATCATCCGCCGCACCGAAAAGGAAGAGCAGGTCATCCCCAACCTGATGGAAGGCTTTACCATTGATGAAATTCAAGCAGAATACATTGCCAACATCAAGCTGCGTAACCTCAACAGGCAGTATATTCTCAACAAGATAGCTGAGATCGAGGATCTGAAAAAGGAAATTGAGCATCTTGAGGAGCTGCTGGGCGATGAATTCAAGATCAAGGCTTATATTGCCAACCAGCTCAACGATATCAAGAAAAAGTACGGCCAACCCAGAAAATCGCAGATCATTCAGGTCGACAACGTACCCGTATTTGAAGAACCCAAGGTGGAATCCTACCCTGTATATCTGGTGCTTTCCAAGGAGGGATATCTCAAAAAGATCACCATGCGCTCTTTGCAAGGCAATGACGAGCAGAAATTCAAGGACGGCGACAGCCTGTTGACCGCATTCAATGCCGACAACACCGACGAGCTGACCTTCTTTACCGACAAATGCAAGGTGTTCAAATGCAAGGTGGACGACTTTGAAACCACCAAGGCATCACTCTTGGGTGAATTCGTGCCCGCCAAGCTTGGTATGGAGGCAGGAGAAAAGCCCATGTACGTCACCACGCAGACAGGCTACCCTGCGGGTACCAATATGGTATTCATTTTTGAGAACGGCAAGGGTGTGCGCGTACCCGTCACGGCTTACGAAACCAAAGCCGTGCGCCGTAAGCTGACAAGCGCTTACTCGGATGCTTCTCCCGTAGTCGCCATTCTGGACGACACCGACAAGAAGCCGCGCGATATCATGCTGATCTCGTCGGACAACCGCGCGATCGTGATCAAAACGGCTCTCATTCCTCAAAAGACTACCCGTACCTCCTCGGGTGTAACGCTGATGACGCTCAAGAAGGGGCAAACCGTCACGGCCGTACAGCTTGACGTGGAGGATTCCAAGGGCTACAAGAAAACAAAAATTCCCGCCACCGGTGTACCCTTTGCCGGTGAACAACTGAAAATTGATTGATGCGCCGTACTGACGGCTGAAAGGACATGAACATGAACATGAATAAGAACAAAACCAAACTTGCTGCAAGAATTCTGGCAGGCGTACTTGCTGTTCTGATGGTGATCGGTACTATCACCATGACCATTATGTACCTGTTGGGCGGCGGCGTATAAGTCACCCGGGCAGTACACAAGTCGCAGATATGGCAAGATCTAAAGAGTACGTCTTTCGCTTTCCCGGCACAAAGGACGCGTTTTTGCAAAAGCTTGACAGCCTGTGTCCGGGAAGCGGCCATACCCGTTACTTTGGCGATTACCTGATCGAATTACGGGACAATGAGATCCGCTTTGGCATAGAGCGTGCGGGACATTCGGGCGGAAACTGGCTGATTTCCCCGTTTGAAGAGGTGGACGGACACCTTGAATTTCGCGGAGCTATAAGTACGTCGGCCCCGAGGATGACCGAGGCAAGGTTCAAAAGGTCTTTGATAAGATTTTTGAGATCTGTTTGATCATTTTGATCTGGCCAATTGGGGTGCCGGTCGACGCGATCTGCCTGATCATAAGAAAGCTTCGCAAGCAACCACGGCCGCTCTCACAGGAGCAAAAGCTGTTTGATCTGATGAACCGTTTGGGGTGCATTTGATGACAAACCGAGCCGGAATAAACCGTAAGGGGCGACGTCACACTGTCACCTCGTACAAGAATAAACCAATACCAACGTAAGCCGTAGGGGGCGACATCCTCGACGCCCCGGGCAGGTACAAACTAACTAATACAGTGTAAAATTAGTTTGTGCTTACCCGGGGCGTCGAGGACGTCGCCCCTACTACCTTGTTTCACTTAAAACCATACATTTTCGGTGTTTCTATCCGGAAGAACGTTGCAAATGGAGCAACCCATAACGGATGTCTGAGCAATACGGATGCGCGCAAAAGCCTTGCCCCGCTGGGGAAGGGGGACCGCAGCGGAAGAAAATCGCGAATACTTGGAGCGTTTTTCTGACGCGGTTGCGGTGGATGAGGTGCATCCTACGGACGCTCCGCCAATCAAACGGACACCCTCTGTCGCGTTCCGAGACCTCTCACCAAGGGGAGAAAGGGTTTCCTTGCCCTACGGGATGCACGATTTAAGACGGTCAAGAGCGGTTTTACGGGAACCTCATCCACCGCAACCGCGTCGATGCTTCTCGGCTATATTGCCTCGAATCCTCTCCGCTGCGGTTCCCCTTCCCCAGCGGGGCAAGGCTTTTGCGCGCATCCGCATCGCTCACACATCCGCTGTGGTGAGTATCGTGTCTATTTTTAAGTGAACCAAGGTACTACGACTGTTTTTGTGTACCTTTATTTGAATGATTCCAAAAGGATTGCGATTGAATCAGCCCTTTTCCACTTATGATATACTGCTTACTTCATTTTTTTGATATACATTCTGCTTGGCTTCTCTTCGCCGTCGCCCATGGCGTGACAGAAAAACTCCCAGCCATAACGCTCATAAAACGAGTCGTGGTCTGTCAAAAGATAGAGCGTGTCAATGCCGCGTGCCTGCATGTCGCAACAAACAAAATCAAGCAGCGCACCCGCGATGCCCTGCCCGCGGTATTCGGGCTCGGTATACACCGCGCAGACATTTGGGGAAAGATCCGCACGGTCATGAAAATCGTTTTCGATGACACCAAGGCCGCCCACGATCCTCTCACCGTCCATGGCCACATACCAAGACGGCACGGCATTTCCTTTAAGCGCATCCTGCATGCTGTCCATATAAGCCTGTTGGGGTATGCCCCATTTTTGGTGGAACCAAAGCGCCATTTGCTCCTTCATTTCGGGTCTGTCGATCAGTCTGATTATAGAATAGTTCATAATACCTCCTTAACGCAACGTCCGCAAATACGCCTTTTGCTCAGGCGTAATGCAATTGCTCTCTATTGCTTTTTGTACGGTTTTCCGATGCACCCAATCGGGCAATCGGTGCTGCTCCAGATATGGCAGCGCAGCCTCCCACTGCTTGGAAAGCGCGGTGGCAAAATACCACGCAATCATCATATTGACGTAGTATTCCTCGCTCTTCACGGCTGCGACGCGTGTAAGATGTGCAAAGTCAAAATGCTCATCCAGATAATGCAGCATGAGCAGCTCAATGCCAAAGCGCACAGTATAAGGATGCGCGCTTTGCAGATATTCATCGATCTTAGCAAGCAGACGCGTGCTGTCAACGGACAATACCTTGGGGCGAAGCGAATCGCAGACCGCCCAGTTATCCACGTACGGAAGAAAAGCGTCCAAAGCCGCATAACAGGCATCCGCGTCGCGCATCTCCCCGATCAGAAAGGAATGCAGATGGTTTTCTTCCAAATATTGATGTGGCAATTCTTTCAAAAACTGCTCTGCGGACTCGGTTTTGACCAGCCCCTTGGCGTACTTGCGCAAAAGCGGAACGCGCACGCCAATCACCGTATCCGGATCGACCGTAGGCAAAAGGCTTGCTGAAAACTTCTTATATTCTGCGTCCTGCATGGCAAACAGGGCTTTTTGTATTTCTGTCATGCTTTATCCTCTCTCTCCAGCTGACGGCACATATCACGATAACTACGCTCTGCCTTGGCGCTGATGCGTGCCTGTTCCTCTGCACTGCAGGTAGTCAGCCGACGCTTGCGCGGCATACCCCACACGTCAAAGAGCCGCGGGCCGATCCATTCGCAATTGGCTGTCGGCTCGAACACACCGCGCAGGATCGACAGACAGGCGCGTCTTGGTTTCATGAAGATGACCTTCATGGGATACTTGATCAGTGCGTACAGCCATTTCGGGTAGTGCGCGGTAATGCCGGTCACGGCAATGCCGGGATGGGTAACGGCCAGCGTGACGTCCTCTCTGCCATCGAACAGGTCGTACATGGAAAACATCAGGTATCTTTTGGCATTTCCATATACCAACGAGGCTTTCTTACGCGTGCGGAAGTCCACGTCGTCGGGATCGGTTTTCGAATAGTTGTGCGCAATGCTGCCCACGATGACCACTCTGCCCTGCCGCTTGGCCAAAATCGGCATCAGACGGCGGACAAGATAATAAGGAGCTGCGTGGTTGATCTGGAATACGTTGTCCAGCCCCGACGAGGTAATAAAGCGCGGCACGGCATACGCCCCCGCATTGCAGATCAGCACGTCAAGCGGCTTGCGCTGCAAAATCTCGGCTGCGGTATCAACCGAAGCGATGTCGGAAAGATCCATGATCACGTAGCCGACGCGGCATCCCGGATACTTTCGCTTCAGGTGTGCGCAAAGCTCGGTCAGCTTTGCCTGATTGCGATCCAACAAGACCAGCTGTGCGCCAAGAGCTACAAACTGCTCGCATAACGCGTGGCCAAGTCCGCCCGTAGAGCCGGATATGGCCACCACCTTTCCCGCAAGTGAGGCTGTGTTATTTTGCATCCAACGTTTCATCCGCGACCCCCTTTTTGATTTCGTTTCCTTCATTATATCACAAATTGCGTTTTTTGCAATATATCGAAGCGAAAATCCCTCTGCCCGTCAAAAGCGGCTTTCAGAAAAATATTTTTGATTTTTTCAAAAAAACGGAACTTTTTTGCAAAAAAATGCATCTATATAGACGAAGGGGCAGTTGTATGCCCGGAAAAGCGTAAACTTGACATATTTTTCCCGATATGCTATAATGAAAAAAAGCGAACCGTGAAATTCGCACAAAAAAAGCAAACAAATTCCAAGACGCGTTCGGGGACGCGCGTAACAGGTGGACGGAACCATGTTACATTACGCGACCTTTGGTCGCCTCAACGTAACGTGGACCCGTCCCCACAGTTACACGCTTGGTTAACCGTTCGGGGATGCGTGTAACCGGGGACGGAGCATTGTTACGCCGCCGGTTGCACAAACACAACAAAAAAAGTAAAATCGCGGTGTAACAAGGGCCTGTCCCCCGTTACGCGCAACATGTAAAAACACCATGTAACAGAGAACCGTCCTCTGTCACATAGATATTGTTAGAGCTTAGAAAAATTCGCGCGCATAACAGGTGGACGGAACCATGTTACAACGACTTCGTCGCCATAACATGGCCCCGTCCCCGCAGTTACACGCTTGGTTAACCGTTCGGGGATGCGTGTAACCGGGGACGGAGCATTGTTACGCCGCCGGTTGCGCAAACACAACAAAAAAAGTAAAATCGCGGTGTAACAAGGGCCTGTCCCCCGTTACGCGCAACATGTAAAAACACCATGTAACAGAAAACCGTCCCCTGTTACATTATGGAAATTTCCTGGTCATGAAACCAAAGTGTATGCCGAAGTTTACAACTAACAGGGAGGATTTTATGAAAGCATCAAAAATCATTACGGCACTTTTAGTTCTCTCCATGATTATCTGTTTGGCGTCCTGCGACTACGATCCCTACAAAGGTAGAAGGCCTATAGATCAGCCGGGTACAACTTGGGTGTGTGACGAGTATCAAATGAAATTTACAGTGGGAGAATTTGAATCTTCTGAGTTTGTTACGAAAAATGGAACGTTTCATTTTCAACTTCTCTTTGGAATGTATGATAATTCTGTCATAGTGCATGAATATGACAATTATGATAATCACTTTTTCAGCGGCGGCTGCGAATTTTCAAAGAGTCGTTTTGTGATCGATGTAGATCAAAATATATTTTCTGAAGCGTACTTTGATGAGTTTCCCGTAGTGCTTGAGTTCGTAAAAGTCGATTAAGTAATATGAAACAACTGAATTACACTCGATTGCCCCCGCTGCTTCGGCGGCGGGGCGGGGCGAACAAGCTGATGCTGTTCCCTGCTCATTACCCCAGTTAACAGATCTATACACACTAGCCCCGAGGCGAGCATCTGCTCCCCCGGGGCGTTTTTTGTTGCTTTTTGCTGTATTTATATTCGCGCGCATAACAGGTGGACGGAACCATGTTACAACGACTTCGTCGCCATAACATGGACCCGTCCCCGCAGTTACACGCTTGGTTAACCGTTCGGGGATGCGTGTAACCGGGGACGGAGCATTGTTACGCCGCCGGTTGCGCAAACACGACAAAAAGCAAAATTGCGGTGTAACAAGGGCCTGTCCCCCGTTACGCGCAACATGTAAAAACGCCATGTAACAGAGAACCGTCCCCTGTTACAAAAGTCGATTAAGTAATATGAAACAACTGAATTACACTCGATTGCCCCCGCCGCTTCGGCGGCGGGGAGGGCGAACAAGCTGATGCTGTTCCCTGCTCATTACCCTACTCTAACAAATCTATACACACCCAGCCCCGAGGCGAGCACCGCTCGCCCCGGGGCCTTCTTTTTTGCTTTTTTGCCATATCATTTTGTCACCTTTCATCGTCCGCCGCCTCATAATCTTCCTGAAAAAAATTTTAAAAAAACTTTGCCGATTCTTGTGATAATTCGGCAAGCAATTCGCGCGCATAACAGGTGGACGGAACCAAGTTACATTGCGCTCCCTTGGGTCGCTGCAACGTAACGTGGACCCGTCCCCGCAGTTACACGCTTGGGCAACCACTCGGGGACGCGTGTAACCGGGGACGGAGCATTGTTACGCCGCCGGTTGCGCAAACACGACAAGAAAGCAAAATTGCGGTGTAACAAGGGCCTGTCCCCTGTTACGCGCAACATGTAAAAACACAATGTAACAGAGAACCGTCCGCTGTTACAAGATGTGAAAGCCACTTGTATTACAAAAAAACGGTAATATGCACAAAATATTTTCTTAAAAACTATTGACAAATCACAAAAGGTATGGTATACTCTGTAAAGTGTTTTGCTTTACACGAATTCATACGTATGCGGAGTTTAAGATGTTTGAAAAGAATCTCAATATCGCATACCTGTTGGAATTTTACGGCGAGGTGCTGCCCGAAAGAAAGCGGACGGTCATGGAGTACTACTACCACGATGATCTTTCCCTTTCCGAGATTGCCGAGGAGATTGGCATTTCCAGACAGGGCGTGCGCGACATTATCAAGAAAAGTGAGGACGAGCTGTTCCACTATGAACAGACGCTGCACTTGGCAGAGCGATTTCTCAAAGCAAAGCAGCATGCAGACAAGGCCCTCTCCCTCTGCCGTGAGCAGAACGCGTCGGCCGAGCTTTCCGAGAGCATTGAAAAGCTTTTGGAGTGCATGCAATAAAACAAAGTTTACTTGTATGGAGGATTACTAATGTTTGAAAGCTTAGGCGAAAAACTGAGCAATGCCTTCAAGAAATTCAAAAACAAGGGAAAACTGACCGAGGCGGACGTCAAGGCAGGTATGCGCGAGGTCAAGCTTGCGCTGCTGGAGGCTGACGTAAACTTCAAGGTGGTCAAAGCCTTTATCAATACCGTGTCCGAGCGTGCCGTTGGTACCGAGGTCATGGAAGCACTCAATCCGGGACAACAGATCGTCAAGATCGTCAACGAGGAGCTGACAGCGCTGATGGGCGGCTCTCAATCCAAGCTGACCATTGCCCCCAAGCCTCCCACAGTCATCATGATGGTGGGTCTGCAGGGCGCGGGTAAAACCACGCATGCAGGCAAGCTTGCGCTGATGTACAAAAAGCAAGGCAAGCGTCCTTTGCTGGTTGCGTGTGACGTGTATCGCCCCGCTGCTATCAAGCAGCTTGAGGTTGTTGGTGCACAGATCGACGTTCCCGTTTTCCAGATGGGCGATAAGGAATCCCCTGTTAAAATTGCGAAGGAAGGCATTAAGCTTGCCATGCAAAAGGGCTACGACATGGTGTTTGTGGACACCGCGGGCCGTTTGCAGATCGACGAGAAGCTCATGGAAGAGCTGCAGAATATCAAGGAGGCCGTACAGCCTGCCGAGATCCTTTTGACGGTGGACGCCATGATCGGTCAGGAGTCGGTCAACGTGGCAGATACCTTTAATAAAATGCTGGACATCACAGGCGTCATTCTGACCAAGCTGGACGGTGACACCAGAGGCGGTGCGGCACTTTCGATCCGCTACGTCACGGGTAAGCCGATCAAGTTCATCGGTATCGGTGAAAAAATGGATGCCATCGAGCCCTTCTACCCCGACAGAATGGCAAGCCGAATTCTGGGCATGGGCGACGTGCTGACGCTGATTGAAAAGGCACAGCAGCAGTTCGACGAGAAAAAGGCAGCCGAGATGGAACAGAAGCTGCGTCAGCAGACCTTCACACTTGACGATTACCTCGAGCAATTTGATCAGCTCAAGAACATGGGCGACCTTAATCAGCTCGCGGGCATGATCCCCGGCATGAAACCGGGACAGCTTAAGGACGCCAAGGTGGACGAAAAGCTGCTGGCAAGACAAGAGGCGATCATCCTCTCCATGACCAAAAAGGAACGCGCAAAGCCCGAATTGCTCAACGCTTCCCGCAAGATCCGCATTGCCAAGGGCAGCGGCACCACGGTCGAGGAGGTCAACCGCCTGCTCAAGCAATTTGAGCAGATCCGAAAGCTCATGAAGCAATTCACCGACATGGGCAAAACGAAAAAAGGCAGACGTGCCTTGGGTAAGATGAACATTCCGTTCTAAATCAATCGGAATTCATAAAATAAAAAATATATAAATTAATTTTGGAGGAATTTTACCATGGTAAAGATCAGACTGAGAAGAATGGGCGCTAAGAAGGCTCCCTTCTACCGCGTAGTTGTTTCCGATAGCCGCAGCCCCAGAGATGGCCGCTTCATCGAAGAGATCGGTTACTACAACCCTATGACTGCTCCCGAGGAGATCAAGATCGACGCTGAAAAGGCTCAGAAGTGGATCGCTAACGGCGCACAGCCCACCGAGACCGTAAAGGTTCTGCTCAAGAAGACCGGCATCACCGAGTAATTGAGAGCGGGGTTTAGCATGACGGATTTGAAAACCACCTTGCGTGATATTGCAGCCGCCATCGTGGACCACCCCGATGACGTCACTGTCGTCAGCGAGGAAACAGAGACAACCATCAACCTGACACTCAGCGTGCATCCCGACGATATGGGCATGGTCATTGGCAGACAGGGCCGCATTGCAAAGGCGATCCGTACCGTGATCAAGGCCGCTTCCGCAGGTATCAACAAGAGAGTCAACGTAGACATCAGATGATGTAAAAAAGCAACCGCTGCGGCAGTTGCTTTTTTTATCTGTAAAATGTGCTCTGAGAGCAAGTGAAATACGCCTGTGGCGCGTGAAATATTAGCCTTGGGCAAATGCTGCGCGAACTGTAGAGAGTTGTTTGGCAGAGCATAAGGAACTCTCTCGTACAGCACATATCCCCCGAGTGTCATCCTGAGCGAAGGATGACACTCGGGGGATGCGAACAATTTTCAAACAAATCCACAAAAGGGCGCATCCGCGCCCTTTTTCACATATCTCTTCTTCCCTCCAATGCCTGCATGAGCGTATACTCATCGGCATAGTTGAGGTCTGCACCCACGGGGATGCCGTAAGCCAAGCGCGTGACCTTGATGCCAAGCGGCTTGATCAGGTGCGCGAGGTACATCGCGGTTGCGTTGCCCTCAATGTCCGCGTTGGTAGCGAGAATGATCTCCTTGACCGTATCGTCCTCCAACCTTTTCAGCAGCTCCTTGATTTTCAGCTGCTCGGGGGTGACGCGGTTCATGGGTGAGATGACTCCGTGCAACACGTGGTACGTGCCGCGATAGTCCTTGACTCTCTCCATGGCCATGACCGCCTTGACGTCGGTCACCACGCAAACCACGCTTTGATCGCGGTACAAATCGGAGCAGATCGGACACAGCTCGCGGTCGGTCATATTCTGACACACGGGACAGAGATGGATGGATCTCTTGGCCTCCAAGATCGCTTGTGCGAATTCTTCGGCTTGTGCATCATCCATTTCCAGCACTGCAAAGGCCATACGCGTAGCACTTTTGCGTCCTACGCCTTCAAGACGGGCAAACTGCTCCTCAAGTCGGCGCAGGGCTACCATGTATTCTGCCATATCAGAACATACCGGGCAGACCTACGCTACCCGTGATCTTTTCCATTTCAGCTGCATTGGTGGTTTCAACGCGCTTGATTGCCTCGTTGACGCCTGCAACCAACAGGTCGGTCAGCGTTTCTACGTCGTCGGGATCCACGATTTCGGGATCAAGATCGATCGCAAGGATCTCCTTTTTGCCGTTGATCTTGACGGTTACCACACCGCCGCCCGCTTTGACTTCATACTCGCGTGCGTCCAGCTCTTCCTGCTTTGCCGCCATATCCTCCTGCATTTTTTGTGCCTGGCGGATCATTGCCTGCATATTCTGCGGACCGCCGCCCATTCCCTTCGGAATATTTGCTCTCATTTCTATATCTCCTTATAAAATAATTTCTCAGTTGTCTTGCGCGCTTTCCAAAATTTCGTCAATGACAGAAAACTCGGCGGCCTTCCCGTCACACTCAAACAGGATCTGCTTCTCTGTCAAGCTCACGCCCAAAAGACTCGACAAAATTCCGCAAAGCGTGGGCACAGCGTTATAGCTTTTAGCCATTTGGATATCAAAATCCGAGCCGAATTTCAGCACGACGCATCCGCTCTGATCGGTATAGGCCTTTGCGCTGAAATAAAATGCTGCGGGCAAGGGATTGGCTTTGTTCAGCTTTTCCAACACCTCTGCCCAAACTCTCAAGGGACGCAGGGTTCGCGTATTTCCCTGAGCTTGGGACGCGGGCGGTTCACTTTTCGGCTTGGATGAAACGTTCGCTCCTGCGGGAGTAGAAGCAGGCGCAGGTGTAGGATCAGCGACTTCCTTCTTCTCTGTCTTGGATACAGGCATGGGTGCAGACTGAACCGCTTGTGCGGGTGCACTGAACTGCCCGAAAGCAATTTTATCTTCAAGTGCTGCAATGCGCGCAAGCAAGGCCTCTGGTGAGGTTTCCAGCTCGGGATCGCACATGCGCACAAGCGTGGTTTCGGCTACGATGCGTTTGATGGCGTTGGCCTTTTGCATGGAGAGCAATGCTTGCTCCAAAAGCGTGCTGTGGTACAGCAGCGTTTGCGCCGAAAAGGGCTTGGCAAGCTCCTGCATGGCTACAAGCTCGCTGTCGGTCAGGTCAAGGTAAGCGGCTGCGTCCTTTGCGGTGCGCAGCACCAACATCTCACGGTACAAAGTAATCAGATCCTGCCAAAAGATGGCGATATCCTTGGAAGATTGCACGATCGCATCGATCTGCGCAAAAAGCCGATCATAATCACGCTCTTGAATGGCCTTTACGGTAGCCATCATACTATCTCTGCCTGTTGATCCGGCTGTTTCATTGACTGTTTGGGCAGTGATATGCTCCCCTGTTCCTGCACAAAGCTCCAAAAGGCTGATGGCATCGCGCATGCCGCCCTGTGCCATACGACCCAACAGCAAAGCGGCTTCGGGATCCAACGAAATCCCCTCTTGTCCTGCGATATAGGTCAGGCGAGAGGCAAGCACCGGGGTTGCGATACGGCGAAAATCGTAACGCTGGCAACGGGAAATGATGGTGGCAGGCAGCTTTTGCAGCTCGGTGGTTGCCAGAATGAACACAACGTATTCGGGCGGCTCCTCCAGCGTTTTGAGCAATGCGTTGAATGCACTTGCCGAAAGCATATGCACCTCGTCTATGATGTATACGCGTTTTTTGAGCGTGGTAGGTGCATAGACCACCTCATCACGGATGTCGCGGATGTTATCTACGCCGTTGTTGGAGGCTGCATCCATTTCCAGCACGTCTGTCGCTGCGCCCGATTCAATAGCGCGACACGCATCACACACAAGACACGGTGACCCGTTTTGCGGATTTTCACAGTTGACGGCCTTTGCAAGAATCTTGGCACAGGTGGTCTTACCCGTTCCGCGCGATCCGCAAAACAGGTATGCGTGAGAAAGCCCGCCCGTTCTTGCCTGGTATTGCAAGATCGACGTGACGTGCTCCTGACCGCAAACGTCCTCAAAACGTTGCGGACGCCATTTTCTGTACAAAGCCTGATGCATAAAAACCTCCAAAAATAATACAGCACCTTGTTGCAAAACAAGACCATACACCTCAAAATCGTACGTCGCCCCTACGCGATCTTCGTACCTCCTGCTCAAAACAGGCAACCTCACGGCACACCGAGGTAACCGCTTAATGCTGCTTGGTTCCCCACCTGACATGGTTCACAGCCCCCGATTGCGTAAGACCCGTTTCTCAACACAGCAGATACGACTCTTGTATTCGTAAAGGTTCGATCCTCAGAAGAGGGATCCACCCCTGCTGTAGCGGATTTCAGGTACAGGGCTCCGCTGCTTCCCCGGCTGGTATGGCCTTATTTCACAGCATGATGCTGTAACTCCGCTATTATACCACAATCAAAACAGAATTGCAAGTGTTTTTACGAATTTTTCACAATTACAAATATTTCTCTCGACGGCTTGCGTGTAAATCCACCACGGAACATGCGGTATCATAGATATACCTCACAAAAAGAAAGGAGATTTTCACATGAGATACCTCAAAGTTCTTCCCTTTGCGCTTGCCTGCCTGCTGTTGCTGTCTTTTTGCACAGGTTGCAACGGCACACAAAACGAGCAAGACAAGCAAAACAATCAAAACGCGCAAACCGGACAGCAAAACACAAACCAAAGCGTATCGGACGACGTATACCGAGAGCAGCTTGCCTATTACGAGCAGATGGTAGTCGATCTGCAAAACGAAATTCTGACGCTCAAGCAGCAGCATTACGTGGATGTCTTTGCCTACGAACAGACCATTGCGCAGCTTGAGGCGCAGCTGGGAGCTCTTGACACTGACGTATCCGCAAAGCCGGAGCAGCCAACCGAACAGCAGCCGACCCCCGAACCTGAGCAAGATGCAGCAGTGTTTACTTACGAGATTAAAAACGGCACCGCAACGCTGACTGCCTACGTTGGGAGTGCTGCAGAGGTGGTCATCCCTGCCGAGGTGGACGGCTACGTTGTAACCGCACTTGGTGACAATCTGTTCAAGGACTCGGGCGTGGCAAGCGTGACTCTGCCCGCATCGGTAACAAGCATCGGATGGTTTGCCTTTTACGGCTGCAGGTCATTGCAGACGGTCACGCTTGGCGAGGCTGTCAGTACCATCGGCTACGCTGCCTTTGACGGCTGCCCCAAGTCCATGACCATTTGCGGCATCGAGGGATCGTATGCGGAAAAATATGCCATGAGCTACGGGTTGCAGTTTCGGGCGGAGTGACTCCCGGAACAACTATGATTGCCCTTCGGGCAAGTGATGATACGCTTCGCGCAGTTATAGTTACAAAGGCAATCATATCATAACTTGGCAAAGCAAATAATGGACGCCGACAGATCGTGAAAATCTGTCGGCGTTTGCTATGCAATAAACCGGATTATATAAATCGTATGGTGGTATTACGCCATCACTTCTGCAATAAACCAAATTACCGGAATTAGCAAAATAAATGACGGAGATAAAAACCAACTAACACGAAGGACGTTAAAGAACAGGTCCATAGTATGCTTAATACTTGTATCATAGGTGAACGCAAATACAACAATCTCACAAAACACAAAAAATCCTATCATTGTCACTATTGTGAAAAATATTGTTTTTGCTTTTGATAGATCAAAAACGCTTATCACTCTGTAAGCACTCACCAAAAAAAGCAAAAAATCAACAATATAAATCGTCCACAATAAGATTTCATATGGATTTTTTATAACAAAATAATAAACAAAGGAGATAACAGATGCAAGTAGTCCAACGATAACGAGTATCCACAAATCAATTCTTGACAACCAATTATCTTTCATCCTTATACCTCCTTTTTAGATTCGGCTAAAAATCTTATTTCCCGTTCGGCTAGGAACAGCAGGCTTTTTGCTCACAGGTCAACTCGATTTCTCTTCTCCCCTTTTTGGAACGCATCAATATTCTTGCAAATTTCGTCCAGACATCTGGTGCGTGCTTCAAACGACGCCCAAGCCATGTGGGGGGTCAGGCAGACGTTTGGCGCATCCTTGATGGTAAAAAACGGATGCTCCACGGGAAAGGGCTCTGTGCTGAATACGTCGCAGCCAAGCCCCGAGATCTTGCCTTCGGTCAATGCCGTGGCGATTGCCGCCTCATCCCACACCGCACCGCGCGCGACGTTGATCACGATCGGCTTTTTGTTCATTATGTCGATCTGCTCCGCTCCGATCATGCCACGACTCTCGGCATTCAAGGGCGTGTGCAGCGAAATGATATCCGACTCACGCAAAAGCGTTTCAAGATCGGTGCAATCGGGGCTGTCGGGATTGCGCTTATACGCCAACACCTTGCATCCAAAGGCCTTTGCGATCTCGCCCACCTTTTTGCCAATGTTGCCATATCCCACGATGCCCCACGTCTTGCCGCAAAGCTCATGGTACACGGGAACGAGCAAATTGGGACTCGATTGACGCGAATACCAACCGCTCGCGGTTGAGGCCGTATAGGTCGGCAAATGCGAACTCAGAGAAAGCGCCATGGCCACGGTCAATTGTGCCACACTCTCGGTGGAATATCCCACCACGTTACACACGGCAATGCCCTTCTCGCGGCAATATGCCACGTCGATATTATCATAACCCGTGGCAAAAATACAAATCAGCTTGAGTACGTCAGCGTGCTCAAGCACCTCGGCACTCAATTTGACCTTGTTGATCACAGCCACGTTGCAGCCTACAAGCCGTTGCTTGACTTGATCCGGTGTGCTTGTGTCGTACACCGTCAGTTCCCCGTGTGCGGACAGAGGTGTGTAATCCAGATCTTCTCCAATGCTGGCTTTGTCAAAAACAGTAATATTCATAGTTCTCTCCCGTGTTTTCATTGTATTTAGTATAACAAATGCGCCCCGTTTTGTCAAGATTATGTTAA
This sequence comes from Clostridia bacterium, assembly GCA_017452945.1. The sequence goes on from JAFTLD010000021.1 coordinate 22,941, forward strand.
TTTCTGAAAAAATTCAAAGGTTTTCATGAAAGTCAGTATACATATTCATAATAATGTCACATTTTTGCTCTATAATTACGATGTATATTTATTGCTAAAAGAGGAAAACCGAATGCTTCAACTCAAAAACATCGTTTAAACCTATACTGTTGGAGATACGGTCGTCCACGCCTTGAACGGAATCTCTCTCAATTTCCGAAACAGCGAATTTGTTTCGATCCTGGGTCCTTCGGGCTGTGGCAAGACCACGACGTTGAATATCATCGGCGGCCTTGACCGCTATACCTCGGGCGATTTGCTGATCAACGGTAAATCTACCACCATGTACAAGGACCACGATTGGGATACCTACCGTAACCACTCGATTGGCTTTGTATTCCAAAGTTATAACCTCATCCCTCACCAGAGCGTGCTCTCCAACGTAGAGCTTGCGCTGACCGTGTCGGGTGTGCCGAAGGCGGAACGACGCCGTAGAGCGCGCGAGGCCTTGGAAAAGGTGGGACTTGGCGATCAGCTCTCCAAGCGTCCTTCTCAGATGTCGGGCGGTCAGATGCAGCGTGTGTCTATTGCGCGTGCTTTGGTCAACGACCCCGATATCCTTCTGGCAGACGAGCCGACGGGCGCTTTGGATACGGTCACCAGCGTGCAGATCATGGACCTGCTCAAGGAGATCTCCAAGGATAAGCTGGTCATTATGGTCACGCATAACCCCGAGCTGGCTGAGGCGTATTCGACCAGAATCGTACAGCTGCGCGACGGCAATCTGATCGGTGACTCCGATCCTTACGAGCCCGAAGAAAGCGAGATCGAAGCAGCGCGCACTGCTCCCTCAAAGGTGACCAAGGGCAAGGCAAGAATGTCTACCAAGACCGCCTTCTCGCTCTCTCTCAACAACCTCATGACCAAAAAGGCGCGTACCTTTTTAACCTCCTTTGCGGGCAGTATCGGCATCATCGGCATTGCACTCATCCTTTCCCTTTCCACCGGTATTAACAACTTTATCGACCAGGTGCAGGAGGATACGCTTTCCACCTACCCCATTACAATCTACAAAACCGAGCAGGACTACACCGCGCTTATGGGTGCGATGCAGCAAACACAGGAAAACGTGGAGGGGCGTGAGCCGGACGATCACACCATTTATATTGACGACTCGATCGATCAATTCGTTTCTGCCTCAACCTCAACCGTAGAAAACAACCTGCCTGCATTCAAGGAGTTTTTGGATAACAATGAAGCCTTGTTGGAGAATTACGTACTGGATATCCGCTACACCTATAATTATACGCTTCGTGTCTACTCCGAGGACGGTAAAACACAGGTAAACCCCACGACCATTTTCGAGAACATGGGCCCTGCTTTTTCGGGCATCTCGGACATGATGGGCACACTTGGAGCCATGGGCGGCGGCTTTAACACCTTTGAGCAGATGATCGACAATGAAGAGCTGATACAATCGCAGTACGAGTTGGTTGGAGAAAACAGCGAATGGGCCGATGATCCTACCGAAATCATGCTCGTGCTGGACAAGAACAATGCCATCAGCAATATGACGCTCTATATGCTGGGCATCAAAGACCAGAATGAGATTGCAGACATGCTGATCAAGCTCTTTACCGATCCGGATTATGAAGTCCCCAAAACAGATCCCATGAACGTGGATGATTTTGTCGGTATGACCTTCTTAGTCGTCCCCGACAGCGCATACTCCTATGAATCCGAGGACACCTTCACGGTGGACGGCAAGGAATATCACATTTGGAAGGACATACGCAATGATCCCGACTTTGACGCTGAGAAGTTTGTCAAGCAAAATGGCGTCGAGATCACCGTTTCGGGCGTCATCCGTCCCTCCAGCAATGCCATGGCCGCATCGATCTCCTCTCCCATTGCCTATAGCACTTCCCTGCAGGAATACATGCAGGAGATCGTGCGCGAGAGCGACGTGGTAAAGGCGCAGGAGGATCTGCCCGATTACGATATTACCACAGGTCTTGAATTTGACCACGGCCAGTATCTCAACCTTTCTGTTGGCGAGAAAGCCGATCTGTTTGACGATTTCATTCTGAACAATGAGGACGTCATGATCCAGATCATGATCGACTATATCAAGGAAGCCGAAAAGGATGAGGAGCAGGATTCCACCGTTTCCGAGATGACCAAGGATGATAAGGTCAATATGGTCATGGAACAATTCGAATCTTTGGCTGAGACGCATCCCAACGTTTATAAGTCCATTATTCTCGGCATGATGAAACAAACCATGGGTGACGCCTACAACAGCTATGCAGGCTACTTTGAAACCATGACCGCGGAGCAGCTCAAGGCACTGATGGATCAATCCGGCACTTCTGCAACGGAGGGAGAAAAAGCTCTTCGCGGATATCTGCAGGGGCTTACCGATACCGAATTGAATGATATGGTGAATGAGATTCTCGGAAACACCGGCTCGGACGATACCAACATTCGCGACCTTTACACCGACGAACAGCTGGTGCAGGCGTTTATGCTCAGCTATATCCGCTACAGTGATGAACAAAAGGCTATTCTTTACGATGAATACATGCCCGATATGCTCTCCAAGAACAGCAAGAGCGCTGTGATGAGCATGTTGGGTTGGTATCTGGATGAAGAGCCCGCCTCGATCAGCATTTATTCCAAGGATTTTGCATCCAAGGACTTTATTGCAGCGCTGATTGACCAGTACAACGAGGATTGCGAAGCCGAGGGGAACGAGGAAGACGCCATTCACTACACCGATCTGATCGGTCTGATGATGTCCTCTATCACCATCATCATTGACGTCATTTCCTACGTGCTGATCGCATTCGTATCGATCTCTTTGATCGTTTCTTCTATCATGATTGGTATCATCACCTATATCTCGGTGCTGGAAAGAACCAAAGAAATTGGTATTCTGCGCTCGATCGGTGCATCCAAGGGCGATATTTCCAAGGTGTTCAACGCGGAAACCGCACTTGTGGGCTTTGCTGCAGGTATGATCGGTATCATCGTGACCATCCTGCTCAATTTCCCGATCAGCTGGATCGTACAAGGACTCTCCGGCATGTCCGGCATTCGTGCCGTGCTTCCTTGGTGGGGCGGGATCGGACTGGTTGCTATCAGTATGATACTGACGCTCATCGCAGGCCTGTTCCCTGCAGTTCTTGCTTCCAAGAAGGATCCCGTGGAAGCTTTGCGTACCGAATAATTCAAAAAACAAAGAAATATTTCCCTTACAAGGCAGGATTTGTCAAAAATCCTGCCTTGTTGTTATCCCTTGGAAACAGTGACAGATGTTGTGCGTTGACAAGAGAGTTTGGCCGTGTTAGAATGTGCTCGTGGCAATCAAAGCCGCAATTCACATAAGGAGGATTTTTTCATGAAATCCAAAAAGGTACTCAAAATCTTACTTCCCATTTTGGGAGCTTTGGTGCTTGTGGCAGTTATCGTAGCATGTGCAACTGCAGGCAAGGGCGAAGACAACACGACCGATAACGATACCACCGCGGCTGATACCACGGTTGCTGATACCACAAAACCCGAAGATTCGACCACCCAGGACTCGACCGAGAGCGACACCTCCGCTGAGAGCAACACTACTGCAGGCAGTGACACTACCGAGAACACGACCGAAAGCACTCAGCAAACACAGCCTCCCGCAGAAGATAGCTCCGGTGAAGATACTTCCGCTGATGACAGCAGTGAAAGCGATAGCTCTGCCGAAGACTCTTCCGCTACGCCAGACGAGGACAGCAGCGAGGCTGACTCCTCTGAGTCTGACTCCTCTGAGTCTGACTCCTCCGAGTCTGACTCCTCCGAGGCCGATAATAGCCAAAGCAGCACTGAAGCACAGGAATAAACAAAAAACAAAGACCGGCAGGAATGTCGGTCTTGTTTTTGTCGAAAAAAAAGAAAAATAAATATAAAAAAGGGCTTGCTTTTTCAAAAGATATGTGATATAATATCAAAGTCGCTGGTGTGGCTCAGTCGGTAGAGCAGCTGATTCGTAATCAGCAGATCGCGGGTTCGAGTCCCGCCACCAGCTCCAAAAAAGAGCGTCGTGGTCTTGGAAGACCACGACGCTCTTTTTTCGATCTGTTCTGCCAACTCAGAACCCCACCAAGCGGCAACGCTGCTTGGTTACATTTGCGCCGGTTGTCCAAACGATTTACAACGCCCGCTGGCGCAAATATGGGTTCTAAGTCCCGCCACCCACCATTCGGGATCCCCATGGTTCTTTTAGTTGTTTGCCGACTCAGAACCCCGCATGCCATCGAATTTGATCCGTAGGGGAAGATATTATCGTCCCGCCCGTAAACGGTTTATGAGAGGATCCCCCCAAACGCCACGCTTCCTCATCGCGTTCAGGAGGCTGAATTTGCCTCCAAATAACCTCTCCTGCAAATCACAATCGTTTCGTTCAATCCCCCACGTTTGCATTGACAATCCCGCTTTTCTGTGTTATACTTTATGTATCAACGTTCCTCTGGAGGAATTACATGAATCTTTGTGACGTAAGAACCATCAAGCAGATCATGGGGATGTACGGTCTGCATTTCAAAAAAGAATTCGGGCAGAATTTTCTGACCGAGAAATTTGTGGTGGAGGACATTGCGGACAACTGCTGTGACGACCGTGATGCAACCATATTGGAGATCGGCCCCGGACTTGGCACGCTGACGCGCGAGTTGGCCGCAAGATACAAAAAGGTGATCTGTTTGGAGATCGATACGGGTATGATCCCCGTGCTGAAATATACGCTTGCCGATTTTGACAACGTGACCGTGTATAATCAGGACGTCATGCAGGCGGACTTGAATGAGCTGCTCGGTGAAGCATTTGCCACTGGTACGGTTTCGGTATGTGCAAACCTGCCTTACTATATCACCACGCCCATTATGATGAAGCTGCTCGAATCCGGACTTCCCTTCTCGGATATCACGGTCATGATCCAAGCAGAGGTAGCCGACCGCCTTTGTGCCAAAGCAGGTAGCAAGGATTACGGTGCCATCACCGCCGTGCTTGCCTATTACGGCACCACCGAAAAGCTGTTCAAGGTCAAAGCAGGCTGCTTTATGCCCGCGCCCAAGGTGGATTCCACGGTCATCCGCACGCGCCTTTACAAGGAAAAGCCGTACCATCCCAAGGATGAAGCGCTTTTGTTCCGTACCATCAAGGCAGCATTTGAGCAGCGCAGAAAGACCTTGCCCAACGCACTTGCAGCAGGCTTTGGCGAGCTTGACAAGCAAACGCTGACCGAGATCATCGTGTCCTGTGGCCACAGCGCGGACGTGCGCGGTGAACGCCTTTCCATCGACGATTTCGTGACTCTGAGTGACGCGATTTATGAAAAAATACACCAATAAATAAACATACCCCGAGTCTGTCGGGGTTGTTATATATAAAAACGTAAAAAAGCGTCCGTCGGATGAACCTCATCCACCACTTCGTGGTCCCCCTTCCCCCGCGGGGAAGGCTCATTGTGGCTGCCCCTTACGGATAATCGCACAAGACGGATGTGCGCCGCAAAGCCTTCCCCGCGGGGGAAGGGGGACCGCAGCGGAGCAATTTCACCGAGGCACGAGGTGAAATGAGTGACGCGGTTGCGGTGGATGAGGTTCACCGTACGGACGCTCTCTCACCCATACGGACGTTCAACACAAAGCAAACGGGAGAGTCGCCTCTCCCGCTTTTTCTTTAGTCTTTTTTCTTGTCAAGGTTTTGAAATACAAGCGTACACATGATTGACGAAATACCGCACAGCACCGTGGCTGCAACAAAGATCAGCCAGCCCGGATGCCACAAATTCCACACAAAACCCATGACAAGATATGCCGGAATGGCGATCAGAAATACGATCGAGCAAAACGCGGCATTGAGAGCATCCCAATCCACTCCCGACATGTTTTCAGCCCTCTCTTTTTTGCGACGCATTTTCGGACGATTGATTGCAGACAGTATCGGGCTCAAGAATGCTGCAACCACGAACACCAGCCAGCCCGGATGCCACAGATCCCACACAAAGCCCATGACAAGGTACGCCAACGTCGCGATCGGGAACAGCATATCCGTCACAACCTTGAGCACGGTGCTGCGGCTAAGCTCCAACTCGATCTCAGCCTTTGCCTCCAACTTGTGCGCCTTCTCCGGTTCTTGTTCTTTCTCTTGCTCTTTCTCTTGCACGGGCACGGGCGCAGGCTCTTCCTTGGCACTCGCATCCCCGCGCACTAAGGTTTCCATATCGCACTCCAATATCTCGCACAGCCTGATCACGGTTTCCACGTCGGGATAGACCGAGTCGGTTTCCCAGCGCGAAATGGTTTGGCGCGACACGTACATGCGCTCGGCAAGCTCCTCTTGCGTAATTCCCTTTTTCTTTCTTAAATATCCAATATTTGTTCCAAAGCTCATATAAGACCTCCATACTTTGATGTCTTTATGATACAGCAAAATGCCATAATAGTCCACCACACGCCCGTATTTTTTGCAACACGGCGTGTTACATTTGCAGTTGCAGCGCGATATTTTGCTTATTTCAGGCGTTTATCACCGCGTTTCCCTCTGCAAGACAGCCGAGAATGGCGATCCTGCCCGACAAGGGACGAACCAGAATTGCGTGACCGCCCTGAGAAAGGTGCGGAGTCTGATACGCGGCAACGCCCTCTCCGCACAAGGAGATACTGCCGCAGAAATTGCCATCCACCCACACGCCCGCAACGCCAAGGTTGGGGGCTTTTTGCATTTGCACGGTAAACTGCTCTCCGTGCAGATTCCACTTGGCACACACCAAGCCCTCTCCAACAAAGCCGTTTTCCAATCTGTACCAGCGATCAGGGGCGAGCTGTGCGTCGATAGAATAGACCTCGTATCCCGGAAAGATCTGCCCTGCGCCAAGCAGCGCGTCCTGCGCGTTCCATTGCCAGACATAAGGCGCGGGATCGCCTTCCACCGTAAATTCGGCACATTCCAATCGGCTGTGCGTCATAGTCGCCACAGCCAAGGGCGCGGCAACGTCTGAAAGCGCAATATTTTGGGCAACAAGCATACCGTTAGCCCATGCGCTGACCTCTCCCCGTGCATTTCGTACGATCTTGATTTGCGTAACCTTTGCCTCGGATACCAATTTTGCATGCTCTGTCACGATGCTGCTTTGGTCAATTGAAATCAGCGCACACTCGTTCCCATTGACGCGCAATGCCGCATAATCGGACATGGTGTGAGCGGAAGGCTTTGCGTCAGACGTGCTCTGATCGGGCCCCAATATTCCTTGATATGCAAATGCAAAATCGACAGTTCCCTTGCTTTTGAAGGTCGCGGTCAGCGAAAAATCCTTGTACGACGCCTTAAGCGGCACAAGCGAAGGGCCAATATGCCCCGTCAGGACAAATCCGTCCGAATACGGCTGATCCACGGGACGATGGGCAAGCCCCAGCGTACCCATGTCCTGCGAGTTTCGGCTGGCGTGCATGACGATATAGCGTCCATCCTCCACAAATCCGTGCAGCGTTTGTCCCCAGATGCCGATATACTCATCATCGTGGTCGTGCGCGTGCCAAACGTTTCCATCCTCGATCATTTCCCATGCCTCGGGATCATGCGCCTGCTCCAAGGGGGCGCGATATACGACCTGATAATTGCGGTTGGCAGCTACCGAGGTGCAGCGCGCGTATACGTACTCCCCATGCACCTCAACCGGGAAAAACTCCATAGGGCAAGGATAGTATCCGTGTCGGTCACAGCCAAGCACCACGTGTGGCTGCGTCCAATCACCGTCAAGCGTTTGTGCGGTGGCAGCCGTCAGCGCCCAAGCAAAATGGTTGCCGCTGTCGGCCAAGCACAGCGCAATGTAATCGTTCTTTCGCGGTACAACGCAGCTGGCGTACCAACGCCCATATCTGCCGCACGTACCGTACGCACGCCTGATGTCCACAATACGACGCGGCATGCGCGTCCATGGACCTGCGGGAGAATCCGCAAGCGCGACTGCGACACCGCCCTCTACCCGGCTCAGCGAAGGATCATGCGAGGTTTCCCATGCATAATCGTTTGTTGCAGTATCATAGGTCAACAGGTATTTACCGAGCTTTGGATCATACGTTACGAACACGTCGGGCGCGACGTCGGACGGCATATGATCTCCCTCAAAGGTAAACTCGCCCAGAGCAAATCCCCAGCCAAGATCTGTCCACGTTTTGCCCTTATCGGTTGAACAATAGGTACGGAAACGGCCAAACTCGGTGCAGGCATAACCGGTGGGATATAAGCCTGCGTAATAGTACCAAGTGCCGTCAAAATCGCAGAACAGCGAGCCGTTGACCGCCCACTCATAGGGAGGCTTTGACACGTGTACCGCGTCGCAAAGACGCTCAAAGGTATCAAACGAAGGATCTCCCAGCACGGGATGGCGCAACCAGGCATTCATATGCTCGGTCGATGCGTAATTGATTCTCATAACAGCTCCTTATTTCTTTTTGGGATAGGGCTTTTTTTGCTCAAAGCTCTTTTTGTGATCAAAGCCTTTCTTCTGCTCAAAGGGCTTTTTCTGCTCAAAGAACGGCTTTTTTGCATCTGCCGGATCACGGAAAAATTCATAAAGCGTACAAGGCAGCATGCCGTTGTAAAGTCTGTGCGTTTTGTCGGCCACTCTGCCGTACTTGCGCTCGAATTCGGGATATGACGTAATAATATACACGTGCCAAGGATAAAGCTCGGCAAAAGCCTTGCCCATATCACGGTAAAGTGCCGCCACCTCGTCGTCATCCATCATGCGCTCACCGTAAGGCGGGTTACACACCACCGTTCCCTTCCTGTCCTCGCGCTTGATCGTACGTGCATCAGCGCAGAAAATATTCAGGTATTCCTCCACTCCTGCGCGTGTGGCGTTTTCATAGGTCACGTCCAGCATATCCTCGTCAATATCCGAGGCCCACGCTTCAAATTTGCTGTCGCGAATGATCAGATCCTGCGCTTCGGTGGCGGCATCACTCCATGCGCGTTCGGGAATACAGGCAAAGCTCTCGCCTGCAAAGTGTCTGCCAAGTCCGGGGGCGCGGCGTGTGGCGATCATAGCAGCCTCGATGGCAATCGTACCCGAGCCGCAGAAGGGATCCCAGAACAGAATATCCTCCTTGGGGCGTGCGGTATAGGCAATGGATGCCGCCAGCGTTTCACGCAAGGGCGCGATGCCCGCCTGCGGACGGTAGCCGCGCTTGTGGAGTGCTACGCCCGAGGTATCCAGCATCAGGGCGACCACGTCCTTGAACAAAAAGAACTCGATCTGATATTTGGCACCGTCCTCGGTGAACCAACGGATGCCGTATGCCGAAGAAAGCCTGTCCACGACCGCTTTTTTGATAATGCTCTGACAGTCGGGAATAGAATACAGCTTGCTCTTGATACAATGTCCTTTGACAGGAAACGCATCCGACGAGCCGATATATTCCTCCCACGGCAAGGCCTTGACGCCCTCAAACAGCATGTCGTAGGTGGTTGCGGGAAATTCGCCCACCTTGATCATCACTCTCTCCGCGCAGCGCAAAAACATATTGGCGCGCGCGATATCGGCAGACGTTCCCTCAAAGGTCACTCTGCCATCCATGGTGTGCACTCTGGTAAGTCCCAGCGCGTCTATTTCTTCTCCGAGCTGCTTCTCCAGCCCGAACATACAGGTTGCTACCAAAAGCATAAGAGTCCTCCTCTTTTGTGTTTCTCCCTTTATTATACACAAAAATCCCCGTTCGGTCAAGGGCGTTCTTTGTCATACTTTCGTCACATTATCATCATAATTTTTCAAAAGAGTTCAAATTAATCTGCTTGAAGCTGACACATAAAAGGAGTATACTGATCGTAACAAATTCAAAAGGAGCCGTGCATGAAAAAAAGAACCGTTGCATTGACGCTGTGTCTTTGCGCATGTTTGTGCCTTGCAGGATGCGGCAAGAACAAATCGAATGAAAATACGCCATCCGGCTATGAAACCTCAGCCGATGGGGACATCATATATACAGATCAAAACGGAAACAAGCACAACGTAACCTTTGACGATGGAAGCGATACTGCCACCGCTGTTGAGATCCCCGAGGCGGATTTTGAGCAGTCGGTCAGCCAAGGGACGTACGACGGTACAGTTGACGCAGCCGTGACCCTGCTTGGAAGCAGCGCAACGGTTGACGGCAGCGGCGTACAGACGGACGGCAATACCGTCACCTTCACCGCACAGGGTATGTATCTTGTGAGCGGTGAGCTGCAGGGACAGATCATTGTAGACACCCCCGACACGGAAAAGGTCAAGCTGATTTTGAACGGTGTGTCGGTCACATGCGAGAGCGGCCCTGCCCTGCAGGTCAATACAGCTGCGAAAAAAGTGATTCTGTATTCCGCCAAGGATTCGGTCAATCTGTTCTCGGACGGCACGGATTACTATACCGAAGCCGAGGACGGTACGTCAAGCGGCTTGCCCAATGCTTGCATCTGGTCGGCAGAGGATCTGAAATTTGACGGACTGGGCAGCATTTATATAACGGGCAACTGCGATAAGGGTGTCAATACCAAGGACGACTTGGAGATTTGCAGCGGCACGCTTTACGTCAGCGCCAAGGGTGCTGCATTGCGCGGCAACGACAGCGTAACAATCAGCGGCGGATATCTGCACGCGACCTCAACTGCGGGTGACGGTATCAAAACCTCAAACACCGACCAAGGCAAGGGCGATCTTGTCATCAGCGGTGGCGAGGTCTATATCGATTGCTTTGGCGACGGTATCAGCGCATCGGCTGCATTGACCGTTTCGGGCGGCACCATCTCGATTTCCACCGAAGGCACGGTGGATGCGTCCTCCTCTTCCTCGTCCTCCTCAGGCTCCGGCTGGGGTGGCTCCGGCGGCGGCAGACCCGGTGGCGGTGGACATGGCGGTGGACCGGGCGGTATGAACGAAGGAAACAGCAATAAATCTTCCACCAGTGCCAAGGGGCTCAAATCGGTCGGGCTTTTGCATATCACGGGCGGCAATATCACGATAGACTCTGCAGACGATGCGATCCACTCGGACAGCGCAGTGCAGATCGACAAAGGAAACCTGTACCTGAGTGCCAACGACGATGGCATTCACGGTGAGCAAAGCGCACTGATCAACGGTGGTGTGATCGAAATTGCAAAAAGCTACGAGGGCATTGAGGCCATCGACATAACAGTCAACGGCGGCACGATCCGCCTTGTCGCCTCGGATGACGGCTTTAACGCGTGCGGCGGCACAAGCATGATGGGCGGCGGCTTCTTTGGCCCCGGACAATCCTCGGATAGCAGCTCGTCCTCTTCCTCGGATGAAACTCCCCTGCTCACTTTTAACGGTGGCTACACAGTCGTAAACGCGGGCGGTGACGGCATTGATTCCAACGGACAGATCGTAGTCACGGGCGGCACGGTCATCGTATACGGGCCAACCGATAACGGCAACGGCCCTATCGACCACGGTGACGCGCGTACCGACCAACTGACCATTTCGGGGGGCACACTGCTCGCCATCGGCTCTTCAGGCATGGCAGACACCGCTGTCGGACAGAATTACGGTGTGATCGCATTTGCGACACGCTCGTCCTTTGCAGCCGGCACGACCATGGGCATTTTTGATGCGGATGGCAATCTTGTGCTGGCGTTTGAATCCCCCAAGGCGTTTGCTTCGGTGGTTTACAGCAGCGCGGACGTGCAGTCGGGCAAAACCTACTCCATCGGTTATAACGGCACTCTTGACGGCACGCTGCAGGACGGTATTTGTTCAAGCGGTACTTTTACCGATTATACAGAGCTTGGAGAGATTCAAGCGGAATAAAAACAGGGCTTTCTCAAATTGAGAGAGCCCTGTTTTACTTGCAAAATGACTATCCAAGGATTGCTTGGGTCTGAAACAATGAATTGATAATTGTTTTTTTGCAAATCTGTGCTATAATGAAATCACACCGGTGAAATCAATTTTGGAGGTGCTTATATGCAACTTGATTTAGGAAAGAAGATTCGTGAATTACGCCATCATAACGGGTGCACACAGGAAGCGCTTGCCGAAGCAATCGGTGTGACTTCCCAGGCAGTCTCCCGATGGGAGGCGAATGGCGGTTACCCCGATATGGAAATGATTCCGTCCATTGCCAATTATTTTGGCATTTCGATCGATGAATTGTTTGGGTACATCAATGAACGCTCGGTCAGAATCGATGAGCTGGCTGACAAAATCAATCACATGAATCAGCAGAACAACGGCGTGAACGTCAACATAGACGAGTGCATCACCCTTGCAAGAAACGCGCTGATCGAATTCCCCGGTAATGAAAAGCTCTTGCTGTGTCTGGCTTCTGTTTTATTTAATGCAGGCTACGTTCGCTACGGTGAATTTCACTTGATCGATGCAGAGGGATATGGTATTTATGATGCAGAAAGACACCGCACTTATACCGAGTGGACGGAGGCCATTTCGATTTTTGAAAAATTGCTGAAAAGCATGGGGCACGGTGAAATGCGTAACAACGCGGTTCATATGCTATCGCAGCTATACTTAAACGTTGGAGACCACACAAGAGCTCTTGAACTTGCAAAGACTGCGCCCGGGATAAGTGGCTCACAGGCCTTTTTGAAAATCAAAGCCGCTGACGGAAAGGAAAGCGCCCGTGCCCACGGAGAGGCTCTGTTGGAGATCGTGCATGAATGCTCTGTGCTGATGGTTCAGACGGTGCTTGTGTATGAGCAGAACATGTCCGTTACAGACAAGATCCGAGGCATTCGCAATGCCATCGATATTCACAATCTTGTATTTACCGATGGCAACTGCGGCATTTATCACGATCACAAGGCGCGGCTTTACACCTTGCTTTCGGTATATTTGTGGTTGGACGGCAAAAAGGATCAAGCCTTTGAAGCATTGGATGATTCTCTTGCGGAATTCAGACTTTTCATCAAGTATTGCGAGAGCGATGGCAACGGCAATTATACCGCACCGCAAATTCGCTTGGTTCCGTATGATAAAGTCACACCGCCCATGTCGGCTGTAAGCCTTGCACAGGATTGGCCTTGGTGGAGTGTCCAGGAACGCGTTATCGTAGAACCCGAAATCAAAGCCGATCCCAGATGGGATGCATGGATTGCAAGGCTGCAATAATCGTTTACCGATACAACACTATACTCATCTTGTGTTCAAAGCAGGAGTCCGGATCTGACAGACTCCTGCTTTTTGATATGATAAGACGTGAAGGAGCGTCCGTGTGGGAACCCCCTCCGTCGCTTCGCGCCACCTCCCGCTGCGGGGAGGCTTTCTTGTAGGAAACTGCGTCTTTGGGAAGAGCAACACAATAGCGATAACCCCAAATCTTTCACCCAAACAGAAAAGTAAGCCCAAACGGTTGCGTAAATGCGCCTCCCCGCTGCGGGAGGTGGCGCGAAGCGACGGAGGGGGTTCCCACATGGACGCTCCACTGTGGCAGGCACAAAGTCACCGCGAGGGATTTTGATCAGGATTGCATCGCTATGCACAAAATGACACGAGGGATACCACCGACTCCCTATGTAACACTGAGCTTGCGAAATTTGTCGCACGATTTTTTTGCGCGAATGCGGTCGTAACAAAGCAATGGTGGGCGGGTGCGGTCAAAGACGGAGCAAGCGTGCCGAAGTGCGTCGCACGAAATGCTTTGACAGCATGCATACAGGTTGGTATAATCAAAGCACATCACAAAAAAGGAGGTACGTTCATGAAAAGCACATGGACAAAAACACTGGCATTTGCGCTGATCGGCTTGCTTTTGCTCTCGGCTACTGCCTGCAACGACAAAAAAGAGGACGAGCTGCCCGAGGATGGCAGCGAACAGACCACCGATATGCTGCAAGGCGGCATGGATCAAACACCCGGAAACCAATACGACACCCCGGGTAATCAGGGAAATCAGAATGATCAGAACAACCAGAACAACCAGAACAACCAAAACAACCAAAACAACAATCAGGGTGGCTACGAGCAGCAAACCCAGCCTGTCGTTAACGTTCCCGATAACGGTAATACCGGAAATCAAGGCAGCGCGGGCAGCAGCACAGACAGCACAGGGCTGACCTTTACCTCAAACGGCAACGGCACCTGTACGCTGACAGGGCTTGGCGCATGTCAGGATATCTGCGTCGTCATCCCCTCCACCAGCCCCTCGGGCGACAGAGTCACTGCAATCGGGGCGCAGGCATTCTACAACTGCACGTCGATCTCTGTTGTGCAGATTCCCGCAAGCGTGACCAACATAGGCCACCTGGCCTTTGGCGGCTGTACCGGCCTGGTTTACATCACAGTCAGCTCTCAGAACACGTCTTATAAGGATATCGGCGGCGTGCTGTACACCATCGACGGCAAAACGCTTGTGCACTACCCTGCAGGTGCAGGCGCAGCCTCGGTCAATATCCCCGCAAGCGTGACAAAGATTGAAGACATGGCATTTTACGGCTGCAAATCGCTCAAATCCATCCACTACGGCGGCACACAGGACGCATGGTCGCGCATTTCGGTGGGCTCGATGAACTACAGCCTCAATGCTGCATCGGTCACCTGCTCGGACAGCGGCAAATAATGCTTGACAAGGCGGGGCGCATGTGATATACTGAACGTATAAATCTTTGTTACATAAGGAGATATCACATGTACGGAAAAAACGTTTGGATGATTCCCGATGGCTATATGAGCGACACGGTCAAGGGTGAATTCGTCAGCCACGAGGCTGTTTGCGTGCTCAACATTTCGGGCAAAACGGCACATATCGATCTGACCATTTATTTTGAGGATCAGGAGCCCCTGACGGGTCTGCATGCAGTTTGCGAAAACAACCGCACCAACCACATCAGACTTGACAAGATGGTTGCCGACAACGGCCAGCCCATCCCCCGCAACAAGCCTTACGCAGTGCTTGTAGAGAGCGACCAGCCCATCGTGGCACAGGCGTCCAGACTGGACGTTTCCCAGCCCGAATACGCGCTGATGACAACGATTGCATACTGATAACCACAAAAGAAAAACCGCGAGCGTCACTCGCGGTTTTTCTGTTTGTTTTAAGCCTGCAAGACTTGATTTTTCCTTCTTTGCGCGTCCATGACCACCGCGTCGTCCTTGCAGTATCCCCATTCCTCGGTCAAGCAAGTGAGCAGACGGTCATAGGCCGCGATGGCATTTTCTTTGTCACCGAGAATCTCGTAAATGATGCAGATGGCATCCAAGGCATCGGTATAGCGCGGCTTTTTCGTGTCATTTTCCCAAGATGCCTCGTAATACGTAATTGCTCTTTGGTAGTTACCCGTTTGTGCGTGGTACTGAGCAAGCTCGAACAAAAATCCGGGATCATTCCCCAAATACTGCTCTGCTTCTGCCATGATCGAATCCGCGCGTGTCTTGTCAAACTCGGCAAGAGCGATATGTGCGCGATATACGGGGATGATGAATGGCCTTGCCGCAGGCAGCGTTGCGTAAATATCCAGATACTGCGCAGCCTCGGTCGTACGGTGGTCTGCGATCAGATTGTCGATCAGATACATATACGGCAGCGTTGCTTTGGGTGTTCCCTTGTCGCTTGCGATGACCTGCTTATAAAAATCGATAACGCGCGAGTGATTCGCTACGTTCCAATCCCATACGTCAGCCCCTTCGGACTTTTGCAGCATCCATTGACAGACTTTTTTCTCCGGTGCGCGCAGCATTGCCTCGCGGGCATATTTGCTGACGCGTTTTGCATCCGCCTCCATGCGGAAATGATACAGGCGGGAAAGATGCTCTAAAATGAGTGTTCTGTCGGGGTGCTCGTCCAGCTGATGCAGCAAAAATTCTTCGTATTCCTTGAATACCTCGGGGGTAAATTCAGTCAGCACGTCGATGCCGCGCTCAATGCGGTGCAGCTTTTGCTCAACCGTCAGGTCGAAAAGCTCGTCAATGCTCACGCCAAGCTCCCCTGCCAGCAGCGGCAGAAGTGCGACGTCGGGCATTGTGACAGCGTTTTCCCACTTGGACACCGATTGCGCACTGATGCCAAGAGCTGATGCAAGCTGCTCCTGCGTCAGTCCTGCTTTGTTTCTGAGTTGCTTGATTTTTGCTCCGATTTCCATAATAACCTCCATATCAATAGTTTTGAAACTTCACCGTGGAGCTTGCTCCAAAAATGGGCAGGGTCCCATTTTTAGGTGAGGTTTATGCGTGAATGCATACCAAAAAAAGAAAGTAACGTGAACCTTCACGCTAAATCTCCTTTTCATTTCATTAAAGGCCTTTATGCATTCATTATAGCAGCCCCAAGCAGAATAATCAACAACGCAGATTTCGCGCAAAGTCGCCTGTTGGGTGAGTTACAATGATAACTTCACCGCAATGATATCATGGTTTGTAGGGACAGGCGTCCTCGACTGTCCGCACACTTACCTTTGTAGGGAGCGGCCTCCCGAACGGTCCATGATGTTACAAGTGATAACACATTATTTTTGGAATCTTCCGTCATCTGCTTCGGTCATATCGGCAAGCATTTGTTTAAGCAATCGATTTGCTGCAGCATAATCTTCTTTCTCGACCAATTTTTCAAGTGAATCATCATTGTACACAACTTTTGAAAACCAAAGCGAATGGTAGAGCGTATACACAATCCACGCTGTATTCGCTTCTTCTTCGTTTAGTTTTCTGATTGAAAGATAGCCGTTTAGCAACGCGGGAAAGAGTCGTTCACGGTAGCTTTGATCTGTACCTTCGGGAAGATCCATTTCATAAGCCGTCAAAAGCCCTTCCAGCACGAGGTCGGAAATCAACACTTCGTCACCGGCATTGTTATAATCAAAAACGACCAATTCATCCTCTTTGTAAACAAGATTATTAATGGATATATCTCCCTGCACTGCCGCCATGGGAAGGCGCTCCCATATGGCACGAATTGTATCCAACTTTTCGTCGTGCAGTTTCTTGATTTGTTCAATGATGGTTTGGTCAAGGTTTTCATTTTTGCCGATCTCGCAAAAGTCCGGAAAAGCATCAACGTCATTCCGATATACTGCCGAAAAAAGCGTATTGCATCCGATCTCGCATTTATTCTCCAAAGAAAGGATATGCATCCGCGCCATCAGCTCACCGATCTTGTAAGCAATATCGGTGTTGATTTCCATAATCTCATCGCCGCACCAATCCTCAACGGTAACGTTACACGGAAGATCATTATAGATGTACTCGTTGCAGTATCTTCCGTTTGCCATATATCGCTTGGGCGTTCTGATTCCGGTCTGTCGCATAAATTCCGAAAATGCACTTTGCTTTTCAATTTTGGCACGATCTTTGAGCAGGTCATCCTGTTCGTGCAGAATCTTTACAACGACACGTTTTCCGTTTTCAAGAAGAACAGACAAAATAATCTTTACAAGATTGTCCCCGTGTTCTCTGTTGTAGGTTATGTATTCCCTTTGCTCGCAGAAAGCTGTATCCAATCCATACAACGCAAGGACGGAATGAATCACGCTTTCTTGAACCTTTTGCTTTTCTGCCATGAGAGTTCTCCATTTTTTATATTGCTATTTCAATTCCAAAACATACCGAGAACCCTTCTCGGTTTTTTCGTAGCTCCGAAAGCCTACGCTCTCAAAGCACTTTTGTGAACCTACGTTAAAATCATAGATTTCGCCAACGTACAGCTTATCATATCCCATTGCTTTGCCACGCTCGACGAGGGCAGATACAACCTTTTTGCCAATGCCTTTGCCACGGTATTCACGCTCACCGATCACGATGGGCATATCTTCTTGCCAAAAGGTAACGTCACCGATAGGCTTCCATTCACCGTTTTCATTCACTTCAATAAAATACAGCTCGCCTTTGCCATTGAGGTAGTTATACATATTCGTCAAGGTTTCGTAGGAATACGGTTCAGCTTTGCCATCAACAAGAAGAACCGTTTCGGGGTCTTGATACCACTCAAACGCAAAATCATAATTGCCGTCAAAACGGCGAAGACGTAAGGTTTCGTCTATCAGTATCATTTCTTTTCTCCCACAAACAGCAAATGATTGGTCATACCAAGCAGCTCCGGCTTTTCGCAGATATAGAAATGGTAGCGGAGATACTGCGCATAGTCCTCATCGCTCATTTGGTTAATTCTTTCCGCCAAAAGCTCGGAGGCTCCGTCGGATGCTATCTCATGCAGAATACTGATGCCACTGTCGGAAAGAAGCTTTCGCGCAGCGCCAACCGTATGGAACACAAACGGAAAATCGTTGAGCTTGAAGGTGTCCTTGTCGTAATCGCCGTTTGAGAAATAATTGACATCATATTCAAATTCGGTCAAAAAAACAAAGTCGTTTGAAATAAATGCGAAAAAGATTTTGCCGCCATCCTTGCAGACACGCTTTGCTTCGCTGATACACCTCTGTTTGTCCGCATCATTTCCGAGATGGTAAAGCGGGCCGAACAGCAGGACAATATCAAACGACTTGTCTGCATAGCGAGAGAGGTCAAGCGCGTTGCCTTGCACGAGGTCGATTTTATCGTCGGGGGTTAACTTCTTTTTGAAAGCAGCAATATTGGCATCGGCAAGCTCAAGCGCCGATACCTCATACCCCTTACGGGCAAAATAAAGGCTGTACTCCCCTGCACCTGCACCGATGTCGAGTATCTTGTCGCCATCATTCAAGTATTTTTCTATGTAGCGAACGGTGGTCAGAAATTCAACTCGAGCGGCTTTGGAACGGTTGAGCCTTACGTCCTCGTTGAATATGTCATAAGTTCTGTTCACGCGTTCACTTTCGTTTTCTATTTTTGCAAGTTGTTCGAAGTCCATACATTATCCCTCAGCTATAATCTTATTCTCCATCGTAATAATCCACATCGCTTGCCTGCACATAGAGCTTGTTAATTCCCATACCCCAAACGCCAATCTTGTCGGAATCGGGGTAGATAGTAATATCCACATCGTGTACTACATCGAAGTCGATATAAACAAGATTTTCTGTTTCAGATGAATTTGTCAGCTTGTGCGCACCTTCCTCACCGGTAGGAAAGAACAGAAGATCTCCTGCGCTGACTTTGCGTTCGCCATTCGGAGTTATCAAAATGCCTTCTCCGCTGATGATATAGAATGTTTCCTCGTTGTTATGGTGGTAATGGTAGGGGTATGCCGCTTTCATCGGGGGGATCTCATAAATGCTAACCAAGGAGTTCTTAGCAGCACCGAAAGGCACAAACTTACGGCGATAGTATTCATAGCCCTCGTGTTCGTTTTTATGATTTCTCGGTATGTTGTCGATTGACTCGTGTTTAATCTCACTCATAGTTGGTCTCCTAAATGTTCATAATCCAATCCAAAATCTTTTCAAATCTCTGTCATGGTTCGGTTCGTGTACGGTCGATTCATATACACCACCGTTTGCAAGGATGGTCTTTTCACTTCCGATGTTGCCATCCACGCAAGTAATCAGCACTTTATCAAGCCCAATCTCGCGGCAGAATGGAAGTGCCATTCGCAGCATTTGCTTGGCATAGCCCTTGCGTCTTTCGCTCGGTCTTACGGAATAGCCGATATGACCTGCATATTTTTCAAGATACTCATTGAAACAGTGTCGAATCTGAATCATTCCAACAAGTCTGTTGTCGCACTTGCGTACAAAAAGAAGTTGCGTTGCCGGAACCAATTGGGCAGAAACCTCTTTGGTAGATTCATAATCCTTACACACTTTTATGTATTCCTCGGGATCCTCGATTCTGCGAAGCGGACCGCAACCGTCCATAGAGTCGCCTGCATCGAGGAATTCTTGTCTGTACTCAGCAATCTGATTTGCATACTCGCTCGTCGGTCTAATTAAAATAAATTCTTCCATAACCTATCTCTCCCTTCTCTTTTTCCGTATTCATTCCCAAATTCGCGGGAGGATTTTGCAAGCAAATTACCCCTCCCCATTCTTGTTTGCTTTATATATCCTCGCCCTCAAACTCGGGCGTATATTGTGATGTGGCGGATTCCCTCTGCTGCATATATCCCACAAAGCCAAGGCGGTCTGCATACTGCATGACGCGGTCGTATTCAAACGAGGTCACGCGGCGGTGCAGATTTGCAAAGGGCGCGTCGATGGCAAATTCCGGGGTATATTGGCTCATCAGGGAGAGGCGAATATCCTGTACAGGCACGATTTGCGCAAGCCTGTCCAAAACGGCAATCGAATCCTTACGGCAGCCGGGCAGCACCAGATGACGCACCAGTACACCGCGCGTCATGATACCATCGGCATCAAACTGCACCTTCCCTACAAGCTCGTGCATCTTGGCAATGGCGCGTGCGGCAACCTCGGGATAATCGGGGGCTCCCGCGTAATCCTTGGCGATCTGCGCGTCACCAAACTTAAAATCGGGCATCCATACGTCCACGTACGGTGCGAGTGCCTCTATGATTTCAGTTTTTTCGTAGCCGCCCGTATTGTACACGATGGGGACGTGCAGCTGCGGCTTGACCTTTTCCAACACCGGGATCAACTGCTGCGCAAAATGCGTAGGGGTGACCAGATTGATATTGTGCGCGCCCTGCTCTTGCAGATCAAGCATTTTTCCGATCAGAGCGTCCGCGCTAAGCTCAATCCCTTGTCCGCGATGGCTGACACGATAATTCTGACAAAACACACATCCGAGATTACAGCCCGAAAAGAATACCGTGCCTGAGCCTCGCGTGCCGCTGATGCAGGGCTCTTCCCAAAGATGCAGCGCAGCGCGTGCGATACGAAACGAATTTGTCTGTCCGCAATACCCTTTGTGCGCATTTCGGTCAATGCCGCATTCTCTCGGACACGCATAGCATTTACTCATCATACTCCCCCCTTTTTTCTTTTCTCCATTATACGCAAAAATCCGCTCTGTGTCAAGCAGAGTTTTGATACTGACGGTTTACAAAGCAACAGCTTTGTGGTATAATATGAACATATCATCCAAGGAGGCATATCTATGCAAATCACCCGGAGAATTGTCATCACGGAAAATCCCGTAACCGATCTTTACAAAGCCTTTACCCAACGAGGCTTTCGCTTAGCTACTGCTGAATCCTGCACGGGCGGTCTTGTTGGCGGCTTGCTTACCTCACAGCCCGGCATCTCCTCGGTTTACGTGGGCGGCTTTGTTACCTATACCAACCAAATGAAGATGGATCTTTTGGGCGTCCCCGCAGAGTTGATCGAGCGCTATACCGAGGTTTCCGCTCCTGTGGCAAAGGCCATGGCACAGGGCGCAAGAGAGCGCACGGGCGCAGACGTTGCCATTTCCCTGACAGGCATAGCCGGCCCGGGCGGCGGCAACGATAAAACGCCCGTAGGCACGGTTTACATCGGGGTCAGCTCCCCGGCCAGAACGTACGCTGTTCGTTACTGCATGCCCGATTATCTGCCGCGTCACGAAATCCGCTCCCGCGCTGCGCTGCTTGCGATCACACTTGCAACAAAAGAATCGAAAATATATGACACGGTCTGCTGAAATTTTAAGCAAAATACTTGATTTTTTCCTGATAATGTAGTAAAATATTAAATTGAGAAATTTTGTGGTCCCATGATGGGAAAGAAAGGCAAATACATGGCAAAGTTCAAGAAAATCGGTGTTTTAACGTCGGGCGGCGATGCTCCCGGCATGAATGCGGCTGTCAGAGCCGTTACAAGAAAGGCGTTGGCCGAGGGCATTGAGGTCGTCGGTATCAACGGTGGGTATGCAGGTCTTTTAAACGGTGACCTGACTCCCTTGGAATCTCACAGCGTTTCCAACATCGTCACACGCGGCGGTACTATCCTGTACTCCTCCCGTTGCCCCGAGTTTGCAACGCCCGAGGGCATGGAAAAGGCACTCAAGACCTGCCGTGAGCAGAATATTGACGCGATCGTGGCCATTGGCGGTGACGGCACCTTCCGCGGTGCAACCGATCTGACCAACCACGGCATTCCCTCGATCGGCATTCCCGCAACCATTGACAACGACATTACCGCTACCGACCTGACCATCGGCTACGATACGGCAGTCAACACGCTGCTCGGCATGATCGACTATCTGCGCGACACCTGCGAATCCCACGCAAGATGTAACGTCGTGGAGGTCATGGGCAGAGATTGCGGCCTTGTTGCGCTTTACGCAGGCATTTGCACGGGCGCTGTTGCAATCGCAATTCCCGAAACCGGCTTTGACGAAGAGGCTGCGATCCAAAAGATCGCGAGCGTGCGCGACAAGGGCAAGAGAGGCATTATCGTGGTATTCTCTGAGGGTATGCCCCAGGTAAACGGCCGCAAATACAGCGAATATTTTGCTGAAAAGGTGCAGACGCAAACCGGTATTGAAACCAAGTTTGCACGCGTCGGTCACATCATCCGCGGCGGTGGCCCCACCTTGCGTGACCGTATGACCGCAACACAGATGGGCGTTGAGGCTGTCAATCTGCTGCTGCAGGGTAAGTCCAACCGCGTTATGTGCGTGCTGGAAAACAAGATCACCAACGAGGATATCAACTACGCGCTGGTGCTTGACCGCATGGGCAAGGGCAGGCTCAAGGACGGCGATCTGGATCGCTTCAGCGCTGACGAGATCGCTTCCATGCGCGCTCGTTGCGCTTACCGCCAGGCTAAGATCGAAAAGCTGTATAACATGGCTTACGAGATCTGCAACTGATCAAATAAAGATGTGACATAGCAAAAAAGAACGGTCTAACTGCGAAAACAGTCAGACCGTTCTTTTTTATTTCACCAAATTCTCGTAATACGCAAAAGGAACTAAAAGACTTCCCTTTCCCGTACCGACCGAGATATCCGGCTTATTGGTGCCGTGATAATCGCTGCCTCCGCTTGGTAACAAGCCGTATTTTTCTGCCAATGCGTGGGCTTGCGCGGTGGTGGCTTGGTCAAAGGTAGAATAATCGGTTTCCATACCAATCAAGCCCGCAGCTTTGGCCTTTGGCAAAAAGCTGTGCAGCTGCGCCTCATCCAAGCTCAGAAACGGATGCGCCAGAATGGGGATCGCATCAAACTCGCCAAGCTTTGTAATGACATCAAATGCATTCAGCTTTTCGGGCTCATGATAATATCCGCCCTTTTTGGAAAGCAGCGTGGCAAATGCGGCTTTGATGCTCTCCACGTAGCCGCATCTCATAAGCTCCGCTGCGATCAATGCACGGTTAACGGTACCGTCGGGCGTGGCTGACTTGACTTTTTCATAAGAAACCTCATAGCCGTCAGCCGTGAGATTGCAGCAAAGATCGATATTGCTCTGCTCTTTTCTCTCAAGATAAGCAGCAACGTAATCTTCAACCTCGTCAAGGTGATCAAGTGAGCGGAAAAGTCCCACGATATGCAGCTCGTTGCCAAGATAATCCGAGGAAACCTCAATACCCGGCACAGCGATCACATCGCTGCCCTCGGCTGCCTTGAGAAAATGCGGGATACCAGAAACGGTATTGTGGTCGGTCAGCGCAATCGCGCTAAGTCCCGCGCCCTTGGCAAGCTTGATCAGTTCGGCAGGGGTTGACGTGCCGTCCGAATAAATTGAGTGGGTATGTAAATCACAAAGCTTCATAGAAAATCCTTTCATGCCACAGCACCCTTTCGGTGCAAAATACGTTCGAGCAAATAAGCAATCGCACATGCCGCCACCACAAACGTACAAGCAAATAAAAACATGGTAAACATGGTATTCCAGCCATGTCGCTCAGCAATCAGCGCAAGGCCATATTGCGAAAACGTGCTGCCAACGTAGCAGCAGCCGTTGAGAACACCGGCAATCAATCCCGAATTCCCTCGCTCACGCAGCTCTAAGGGGATCATGCTGTTGACGATATTGTTGGCTCCGCTCATCAAAAGCACCAGCAATGCAAAAGCCGCCAATACCAGATACCAATGCGGAGTTGCAAAAAGACCGGTCACAGCTGCCACTAAAAGCCCTGCCAGGCCAAAAACAAGACTCATCAACAACGTGTGGCGTTTGATCCTTTTATGTAATGCTACCACAAATGCCGTTCCGAACAAACCGAGCACCGGCAAAAGCAGTGTGACAAATATCGAAAGGCCGGGGGCTAAGGTATACCGCTCATAAAGGATGCTGGGAACCCAGGAAAGCAGGCCATCCTTGACCAGATTGATAATAATGGCCACTGCACCGAATAAAGCAAGCGTGGGCGCAAGTCCTGTACGCGGCTTGTCGTGCTTGGCCAAAAGCCGCGGCTCTGCAGATTCCTGCACCGACTGCTGTTGTTCATGCGTCATGCGGTCATAAGTCAAAAGCCAAAGCACACTTGTGATGCCCATAGCCACGGCACCGATCAAAAAGGAAAAGCGGAAACCGCCCCACGTGGCAAACAGCGCACTCAGCCCATACGAAAGCAGCGTTCCCGCACCCGAGGTGGTACTCATTGCAATGATGGCCTTGCCGATGCTTTCCTTGGCAATGCTTGCAGACAACGTTCGCATCATACCCGACCAAAGCACGGATTGCACAATACCGTTGAGCAGCCACAGGTACTTTACGTAAGCAAACGGAATTCCAAGAAACACCGAGAGATTGATCAATGCTGAGATCATGACTGCGATACTCAATACGTATTTGATGTTGTAATGCTTACAAAGAATGCCGTTGACGATCTGCCCTGCACCGTAAGCAAAAAAGAAGAACGTGGTTGCAAGTGCAACCTGATCCTGACTCTCCCCGTAAAAAAGAGAGAGCGGCAAAATATTGGTATTATAGCTGTATCTGCCAAGATATGCACTGACGTACAGAACCCAGCACATCACGATCAACAGTTGATCCTGTTTACGTTTCATAGTCAATCAATTCTTTCATTCAACAAAAAAGCAAATTCTTGTACGCTTGCCTTTGTAAATCTGCCAAACAACTTGACGGTCAGCGCATGTCTGCCCGCTATTGCAGGAATCCCGACGCTCATTGCAGCAAACGTATCACTTGCGGGTACTCTGAAGTCCGTGTGGTAGTTACCGTCGATATACAGCTCCACACGGCAGCATGCGTCGGCCTTCATACTAATGAAGAACTCATTCTCACCGTTAAAGTCCAAGTAACGGTAGGTCGCGCAATCCCCGTCAGCGATCTCGTCAAGCACCAGCGTGTGCTTGGATGCGGCATCACCTGCAATGCGCACGCGTCCGCTCATCTCACAGGCCAGGTGCGCGGGAATCTGCTCTGTTGCCTTGATGGCAGGCGCGATACCCGAGCTGGTCTGCTTGACCTCGCGGATGGCACCGTTCTCATCAAAATAAATGGGCTCGATACAAACGTGTCTGGAAAATTCGCTGCCGTGCGTGGAGCGGTGATAAAACACGTACCACTGATCCTTCCAGCAGACCATGCTGCCGTGATTGTTCCACACATACGGGTCGCAGCCGAAGTTATCGATGATCACGCCGCCATAAGTAAAGCCGTGCATGGGATGATCGGAAACGGCATAGCCAAGGCAGGAAGGTCTGCCATCGGGCCGATCGGGATCGCCATGACGGTGCGTATCCGCAAACAGATAATAATACTTCCCATTTATCTTTTTGACAGAACTGCCTTCGTGGAATTCATGCTCCTCCACGGTCAGGGGCGTACAGATACTGTCCTGCTCAATCTCGACCATGTTCTCCTTGAGCTTGGCCACGTGACACCACGTGATCTGCCCCCAATAGAGATAAGCTTGCCCATCATCGTCAATAAAGGCTGCCGGATCGATCCCCCAAACGCCTTCGATCTGTCCCACGTCCACAAAAGGCCCTGTGGGAGATTGCGATTTGGCAACTCCGCAGCGGCCGTCCGGCACGCAATAATAAAGATAATACCAGCCGTCACGATAGGCACAATCGGGCGCATACAGCACACCGCAGTCCTTTGCCCAGGTGGAATCCGAGAGCGAAAAGATCACACCGTGATCCGTCCAATGCACCATATCATCCGAGGAATACACGTGATGCACGGGGCTGCAAAAGCTCTTTTGCCCTTGAATATCAAGCGAGCCGTACAGATAGATGCGGCCATCCTCCCAAACGTGTGCTTCCACGTCGGGAACGAAAATTTCGGGAGAAAGAATAGGATTATGTGCAAAGTTCATACTACCTCCATGCCGCCCATAGCGGCTCAAATCGTGTTGAAGCTTCACCGTGGAGCTTTGCTCCAAAAATGGGTCAGGTCCCCATTTTTAGGTGAGGCTTATGCGTGAATGCATACGTAACAGTCAGGAATCGAAAACCTTCACGCTATTTTTTTCTTATCTTGCTTGCGGAAATGCGCATATAGCGGAATGGCACACAGCGGGAACAGCATACCGATCAGCATACCGATCTTCATACCGAGCTGCTCGGGAGCAAGTGCAAGCCTCTCTGCCAGGGACGCCACGGTGGAATTGGCAATAGCAAAGTCGGTGATCATTCCGACAAGCTGAGGGCCTACCGAGGCACCCATATCACCACCCGCTGCCATGAGCGCGAAGATCAGCACACCACCGGTGGGATAGCGATCGGATGCAACAAGCAGGCTGCCCGGCCACATCATGGAAACACAAAAGCCTGTCAGCGCACAGCCAAGCAACCCGACGACGGCAAAGGGTGAGAGCGCGGCAATCAGATAACACCCCGTGGCACCAATCGCGCCCCAGAGTATTGCACGCGAGGGGTATTTGCCGATCTTGGCAAACAGGCTGCGGCCAAAGGCAAGTGTTGCCGAGAACAAGGCAACACCGAAAATATCACCCAACGCCTTGGGGATGCCCAGCGCCTGCTCCAGATAGCTGGACGCCCACAGTGCCATGGTACACTCCGAGGAGCCGCCCAGAAAAATGGCAAGAATACAAAGCCAAACGCCCTTATCCTTTAAGAAATTGATGGCACCCGAGGTCTTTTCGGGGGTCTGCATGGCGGGAATTTCCGCGCCCGCAAACATAATGGCGGAGCAAAGCGGCACAAGGGCGGAAAGCGCAACCAGCCATTGCCAGCTAATCCCCTTGCAAAGCAGCATCAATGCGGTTGCAATCAGCACCGTACCAACCGCGCCCCATGCATAGATCGAATGTAAGAGGCTCATGGCGCGCTCCGGATTTTTGGACGGGATAGCCGCAATGACAGGGCTGATGAGCACCTCGGCAAGTCCGCTGGCAGCGGAAAAGATCACCGTACCGATGGCAAAGCCGAGATACACCGCGCCCGGAAACAGCACGGGGGCAAGAGCGAACAATACAAGACCTGCCAAAGAAATGACCGGCATGATTTTGACTACAAGCGGAATATTGAATTTATGGGAAAAGAACGAAAAAATCAGGTCAACGCTCAGCTGTGTAACGAAATTGAGCAACACCAACGAGCCAAGCAGGGTGAAGGAGATGCCGTACTGCTCGTGAAAGGTCAAAAATAACAGCGGCGGCAGGTTGCCTACTACGGCCATGGTGATGTTTGCGGTATAGCAGGCGATAATTGTTCGGCGGTAGGATTTTTGCATATCGAGTCTTCCTTTCGGGCTAAAACGATAAGAAAATTATAGCACAAATGTGTGTGGGAGTCAATGGAATTGCGAAAAATAACCCTGCTCCGAGAAACAGGGTTATTGCTATTATTTTCCGATAAACATCTGCGTCCAGTAGTTACCGTCCTTGACGTAGCCCACACCGATGTGGGTAAAGGAAGCATTCAGAATATTGGCGCGGTGTCCCGAGGAATTCATCCAACCGTTGACCACGGCTTGCGGCGTCGTATAGCCCTTGGCAATGTTCTCCCCTGCCGAGCGGTAGGAAATGCCGAAGCTCTTGATCATCTGAAAAGGCGTACCATACACGGGGCTTGTATGCGAAAAATACCGATTGTCATGCATATCCTGCGACTTATAGCGTGCCACACGCGAAAGCTCCCAATCGTATGTAAGCTCGCCAAGGCCGTTTTTCGCACGAATTTCGTTGACCAGACGTACCACTTCTTTCTCAAATGCCAGCATCGAGGAGTCACCTGTGGGAATGTTCAGCACCTGTCCGGGATAGATCAGATCGGGGTTTGTGATGTGCGGGTTGGCGCTTTTGATCTCACTAAGCCCCACCTCATATCTTGTGGCAATCTTCCACATGGTATCTCCCGATACAACCGTGTGTGTAGTTGCGGCAGATACGCTTACTATACACAAAGTAGCAAGTATCACCACACAAAGCATTGCTGCAAACAATTTTTTCATCTGCTGCACCTCCAAAAACAGAATTGAAAAAGGACGGCAACCGCCGTGGTCGACCGCCCTTTCACGCTTATATTATAACACTTTCTCTCCCCTTTTTCAAGCTGTAAATAGAGGGGCTGCTCCCTCCTTTTGGCACGGCTGCATATACTGGTAAGAAAACAACCGGAGGACACTTATGAACAGACCGACAAGACCCCCACACTTGGAAAACCTGATGCACCGCACGCCCATTGCCTACGCCCGACTGTATGGGAGCAGACGGTACCCCGACATACTGGGACTCGTGCGATTTTTCGCCACGCCGCTTGGTACTCTGGTGGTCACCGAGGTCAGCGGCTTGCCGACGGGAAACACGGCACAAGAGCCGATCTTCGCCTTGCATATTCACAGCGGCGGCTCATGCACGGGGAACAATACCGATCCATTTGCCGATGCGGGTACGCATTATAATCCCCAAGGTGTTCCCCACCCCTATCACGCGGGCGACCTGCCACCGCTGTTCGGGGCTGACGGGCATGCTTTTGGAGCAACCTTAACAGACCGCTTCACACCTGCAGAGGTGATTGGCAAAACGATCGTCATTCACGCAAATCCCGATGATTTCACCACCCAGCCCGCAGGAAATGCAGGCGAAAAGATCGCATGCGGGGAGATCAGGATGAGGTAGAATGCTGTTCGGGGACGCGTGTAACAGGGGGACGGAGCATTGTTACTGCCGCAGAGCGGCCGAAGGGCGCGAGCGGTGTAACAAGGGCCTGTCCCCTGTTACGCGCCACGTAAACAAGAACGTATCCAAATCCGCGCGCATAACAGGGGGGACGGAACCGTATTACAACGCCTATGGCGTCATAACGCGGACCCGTCCCCGCAGTTACACGCTTACACGCAATAAGGCTGCCTTGCGGCAGCCCTATCTATGATTCGGTTTTGTCCTGCGCAGTCACTGTTACGGTGGCATTATCCCAATCCATAACGGTAAATCTTGGCGTTTGATCTCCAAAATAGTAGCAAAGCACCTCATCCATGGATGTACCGTCCACAAGCAGATCTCCGTTCGCAGTTTCCCGCACGCACACAAACGACCCGGCAGCATAGTGCACCCACGTGTCGTCCTTTCCCTGTTCGGTCACGGTTTGCTTTTCCAAATCAAGGATCAATATCTTGTCTTCCAAGGTCAGCGTGGCTGTGCTTTCATCCTGCCACTCCACCTGCACGCCAAGTGCTTGCAGCGTAGCAACAAGCGGCAGCTTCGCATACGCGGTAGGATAAATGAGCGGCACAGGAATCAACGCGTTATCGGGATAGCGAAATTCAAACCCGTCGTACACGTACACGCCGTCCACGTTAAGCATCGTCCCGTTGACGATCAGCGTTGCTCTCTTCTCTTCAAAATCAGCATAAATCGGATCGGGAGCCAACGCATGCAGACACAAGACAAGCACGCAGCAAAGCGCAAGCGCACCGAGTACGATCAAAAATATCCGTTTTTTCATTCCTTCACCTTTTTTACCAAAACCACGTTGTGGACAGAAGCCAAACAAATAACGCCGCAAAGGTGATGCCCAACGAAATAAAATTAGCAATGATCATTTTCCGTTCCTTGGCAACCAAGGAAAATACAACAGAAAGAATGAACGGGATGACAGGAACGGGCAAATAGAAAAGCGTGCCAAAGCCTGCAAGATGCCAAGGAGCCCAAAGCCCAAGCACATTGAATAAAAGCGTCAGGATTCCCCCAAGCCATAAAATCCCCAAGAGCACATAGTTGATCACAGTAAAAATTTTTGCGGTTGTTTTCATACTTCCTCCTCTGCTTTTCGTCTTCACCTATAAAGACGCTTTTTTTGGGAAAAAGTTTCGTTTTTTATGAAATATTTCAGAAATTATTTTACAAGAGCCTCGAAAACCTTATCCCACACATCTTGATCCTGCGCGGTCATGCGATCCCAATCGTAGCTTGCCACAAACGCTTCCTTTTGCTCATCGGTTTTAAGCTGCCCTTTCTTGCGCTTTTTCTGCAGATCGGCAAAGAAGGCGTCCTTATACTTAACGGCATCGGCAGTATAGTTGGGGTTATGCCCCTTGCCCGACACCAACACAAGCTCCACGTTTTCACAATCCGCAAGGCCTGCAGCAAGCGCGTCGTAGTGCGGATCTTTCTTGCACAGCGTGTCGTTGTCCGAATAGATCAGCAAAGCCTTGACGCCGCTCATTTTGAGCGACTCAACCGCGTTGAAATCCACGTAATCGGGGTTGTGCTCTCTCTCCAGCGCCATGACCGGCTTGCGCACGCCCTTCATGATGCCGCCGAAATAGGACTCGATCAAAAGCTCAACCGACACAAAGCCCGAGAATACGACCACGTGTGAGATTTCGGGATGCAGCGCTGAGATATTGAGCGTGGAAAAGCCGCCCCAGCTATGCCCGACGACAGAGAAATCATAGCCCGCAAAGCGTGCGTCTGCCTTGATCGCCTTAAAGCAATCGTCCAGATCGCGCAAGGACTGCGCCATGCCGTTTGTACCCTTGCCGCCCGATGCCACGCAGCCCGTGTGGTCGTACGCAAGCACCAAATACCCGTGACGGCAAAGCATTTCGATCTCCTTGGTGTACGCCTCGTGTCCCGCGCCCATGCCGTGATCAAACACCACAAGGCGCTCGGGGATGGGATTTTCATAGCCGTACAGATAGCCCTTGAGCACGTGGCCCAGCGACGAGGGAAACGCATACGGCTCGGCACGCAAGCCCTCAAAATCGGCTGCGGTAAAATACTTGACGTCACCCGTGGCGTCACAGCGGCCGTAGGCACTTTTTTTGTACTGTTCAACGATCATTTTGGTAAGCATCATAACACCTCGTATTCTATGATTTCGGTTTTTGTGTACTTGGGATATATCTGCGCTTTGCCGTCGTAGCGCCAGCCGACGCAGCGGCCATTGTCCGTAAAATACAGCGCAGTTTTTTCGGGAGCGGTCAGGAGTGCCTGCTCCAGCGAGGGCATGCCCTCAAAGCCAAAGGGCAAGTCACTTTGCAAAAGCGCGAATTTGAGCAGCAGATCGATCTCATGGCGGTACTCAAACCCGGCAGGCTTTGCAACAAGCATTTGCGCAGGCCGATAATAGGCCTTGCAAAATGCGTCAAAGGTATCAGGGCTGTCGCCAAGCGGCATGAAGGACGGCCCGTGCGTTGCACTTGGATCGATCGGGCGCATGCCGTATTTTGCATACATAGGTGCTGCCTTGGGTGCGGAGGTGCAAAACAGCGCAAGCGGCTTGTCATCTCGCGCCTGCAGATCTGCATACCACATCTCCAGAAGGCGCGTGCCGATTCCCTGTCCGCGGTATTGCTCCAAGGTCAGAAAATTGCCGAAATTGCCGATCGCGTCCTTGTGCTTTCCCCAGCCGTTCCAGAGTCGGCTGATGCACGCGTCACCGTCAAGCGCGACGAAATAGGTATCGGTACATGCTCCCGCAAGCGCACCTGCCACGCGCAGTCGCATGACCTCGGCATAGGATTTGCCCGGGGATTCGTCAGAGAGCATGCAGGCAAGCGCGCTCCCGGCGGCATTTTGCCCTTCTCCGGGGCGAAAAACGTGATACGTCAGCATGGCAATCTCCTTTCGGGGAATTTAACTGTTATTTCTTCGTAGGGGCTGACGGACACCTCACCTCTCCACGTTGATCGTCAATATCGTTGGATCAACGTGATTGTAAATCTCGTTGCGAAATTTGTCAAAATGCTTAATGCCGTAAAAGGTGTGTTTGGTCGGGATTGCCCGTTCCGTGCTTTCCTTATAACTCTCTTTGTATTCTCGCAGATAATGCGGCTTTGCCTTTCCCTCAAAAGTAACATGTCCCGTGTTAAACAATTTTTCCAATGCGTTTTGTCGGACTTTCACACGCTGTATCTGCGTAATGATCAGCTCGGTACGCACGTATCGACTGCGCTTATATTTATGAATCCTATGCGTATACCGATAGCGCAAGGTGCCGTTTTCCAAATCGAACGAATACGGAAAATCGCTAAGCAGCACAATCAGCCAAAAAACAAGCGCCAAGACAGCTGAAAAAATGATAGAAAACAGAGCATGATCCTTCTCCATAGTACAAAATGCGCTGATACACAGAATGACGAACAGAACAATCACGCGCAGATATGACTCATAGCTTTGAAACCACCAGAGCGGATTGAGCTTTACCTTCATCACAGCGCCTCGGCAAGTGCTTCAAGGTCGGCTTGGGTCGTTCCCCAGCTGGTAGCTAAGCGGATAACGGTATGCTGATCATCGGGTTTTTCCCATTCGCTAAAGCGCACGTGTTTTGAGAGTTCTGTACACTTGTCGTTATCCAAAATAAAGAACTGCTGATTGGTGGGAGACTCCAGATAGGTCTTATATCCCTTCTGAGCGCAAATGGATTTCAGCTCCTCGGCCATATCGATGGCATTTTTACTGATCTTAAAGTACAGATCGTCGGTAAAGAGCGCGTCAAACTGCGCACCGATCAGACGCCCTTTGGCCAAAAGCGCACCGTTTTGCTTGATAAAGGTGAAGAAATGCGCGGGGGTGTTATTGTGCGTAAACACCACGGCCTCACCGCAAAGTGCGCCAACCTTGGTGCCGCCTATGTAAAACACGTCGCAAAGGTCGCAAAGGTCGCCAAGAGTGACGTCGGTATTTTTGCTCATCAGCCCGTAACCGAGGCGCGCACCGTCCACAAACAGCGGAATATTGTACGAACGGCAGACCTCGGACAGCGCGGTCAGCTCAGCCTTGGTGTACAGCGTGCCGTATTCGGTGGGGTGTGAAATATATAACATACCCGGAAAGACCATATGCGTGTAGCTTGCGTCGTTGTAAAAGGCTTTGATTAGTGCCTCGACCTCGTCTGCCTGCACCTTACCGTCGTGTCCGGGAACGGTCAGCACCTTATGTCCCGAGGCTTCGATCGCGCCCGCCTCGTGGGCTGCAACGTGTCCCGTGGTGGCGGCAATCACTCCCTGTACGGGGTGTAGCATGGCATCAATGACGATGCGGTTGGTCTGCGTGCCGCCCGCCAAGAAATGCACATCAAGCCCTTCTCTGCCGCAGGCAGCCTTGATCTTTTGCTTGGCAGATGCGGTATATTCGTCCTCACCGTAGCCGGGCTGCGGCTGCATGTTGGTTTCGATCAGCTTTTGCAGCACCAGCGGGTGCGCACCGATATTATAATCACATTCAAAGGATAACATGTTATTTTCCTTTCCTGATATCTGATATGGAAATTATAGCATACTTTGGCATGCTTTGCAAGTATCAATCAACAGACAAAACAGCGTAATAGTAGGTACTGCCGTCAACGGTAAATTCGTAGTATTCATACACCGTTTCGGGAATTTCGCTCACATCCCGATAAAAGCAACCTGTGATCAGATATTCCTGCGTCACATTGGAATGCAGCATGGGAGTCAGCGGCTGCGCGGGATCGGCAAGCACCTGCACAGGGATCGAGTCCACCTCATATCTGAAGGTTCTGTCCCCTCCGTCCTTGTACAGATACGTATATCCAACGCTTACGGAGTCCCGGGAGGTTTGGATATACATGCTCTCAACCGTCACACCGTCCTTCTCAATCCAATACATATCGGCCACACCCGTCAAGCAAAAACAGTAGGTACCCCCGTCCAGCTCAAACTCGGTATAGGATAGGCCCTCGGGTACCTTATCCGGATTGTTATAAAATCTGCCCGTGAGCAAATACGTATCGGTTTCATCCAAAAAGCATACCTCATCAACAGAGGGATATTCGCTCTTCAGCCTTTCCTGCGAGATAGTATCCGTACGATCCACGCAATAGTATAAATCCATAAAGCCTTCATAATAA
Source organism: Clostridia bacterium (assembly GCA_017452945.1). The sequence continues at coordinate 56,973 of JAFTLD010000021.1, forward strand.
AAGGTTCCGACTACAAGCGTATCTTGCGCAACACCCACGTATACGTACTGATCGATCCCGTCCGGTTCAAAAACAGCCAACACGTCAACATCGCTGTATTTCTCTTCAATATTGGTTGCAATACCGTCATACACATCCCGCTCATCCGAGCCGCTCCATACGGGCATGGTCAACAGCAGCGGAACTGCCCAAAGCAACATCAAAAGCAAGCCGAACAAAAGGTACAGCGTGCGTCTGCGCTTGACCTTTTTGGGCAGTTGCAAAACGTACGCTTCATCGGGCAGAAGCTCGGCCACACCAAAGCCGTATGTGCGCCCCGCAATCAGATTCTCCGCTTCGCGGTGCGCACATTTCCATATATCACCGTCCGACAGCATTGCCTCTATCTCGGCATATAAAAACAACGCTGCTTCTGTTTCTCCTTGGAGTCTTGCCTTGATACGTGCCTTGATCAAAAGATCTCCGCACATGCTCATTTTTCCTCCCTTGAGAGGATCGGAACACAGCAACGCCAAACAGCCCTCGGCATCCCCAGCAAGATACTTTTCATATATCGCAAATGCGCTGTAATGCTGCTCCACCCGATGTGCAAAAGAAGGTTTCTCTTGCTTGAGCCATTCTCTGTATACAGCACACAGCTGCGCTGTCTTTTCATTGTCACCCACGCGGAAATAGTATCTTGTGAGCACAAACAGGTAATGGTACAGACGAATGCGGTACGTCTTGCGTTTTTTGCCGACAAGCCGTTTGATCTGCGCGGTGCACAGATTGACCAGCTCCTGATGATTTCCCTCCTCCATCAAAACCAGTGCCCACTCGGGATTGTAAAAGCTATCCAATCCTATCGCTTTTACGGTTTGGCAAAACAGCTCTACCTCACCACGCTGATAAGGCTTGCCAACATACCTTGCGCGAAGCCGATTCCACAGGATTCTCGGCAAAAGCCACACACCCAAAAACAGCAGCAACAGCCCTATGAACACATTCCCAAAAATCACGGTCAGCACAGCAGCAATCACCGAAAACAGCATTGCTCCCATCGGGATCATCCAATATTTGAGCGCATTTGCCCTTGCTTTTTTTACGATCTCATGCTTATCCATAAACTCCTCCGCATATTATCCTGTTTTTATTATACCACGTCCTCTTGCATTTGGCAAGAGATGTCGTCTTGCTTTGTTTTAACGCTTTTTCGGGAGGGGAAATTTGCACTTTTATGCAAAATTTTCATAATCATCAAAAAATGTTTAGTTTTTGTTCACAATTGACTCTTATAATATATAAGGTTAATGTACTGAATACCGTTTCCCGTTTTATAAGGGAGTAGTCGGCACGAAAGTGTGATGAAGTCAACAGCATGGATCTTCCTGGCTTCATCTTAAATGACGAGACTTATCTGTCCTTTTTTGCAGATAGGTCTCTTTTTTTCGGGTAAAATAAATAAAATATATCAATAATTTCAGGAGGAAATGCAATGAAGTTTTATTGCACAGACAAACAAGCGGTCCTTGACGAGCTTGGTGCAAAGGTTGAGGGCTTAAGCTCTGCCGAAGCACAAAAGCGTCTTGAGGCCAACGGTAAGAACAAACTTGCCGCCGCTAAGGGTAAATCCATCATTCGCAGATTCTTGGAACAGCTTGCTGACCCCATGATCATCATTCTGCTGGTAGCTGCTGCCATCAGCGGTGTGTTGGCATTCATCGAGAATGAGGGCTTTACCGACGTTATCATCATTCTTGCGGTCGTTATCATTAACGCAGTTCTTGGTGTTTACCAGGAAAGCAAGGCTGAAAAGGCGATCGAGGCACTGCAGGAAATGTCGGCAGCAACCTCTAAGGTACTGCGTGACGGCAAGGTGCAGATCATCCACAGTGAAGATCTGGTTGTCGGTGACATCATTCTGCTTGAAGCAGGCGACGCTGTTCCCGCTGATGCGAGAATTCTTGAAAACGCATCTTTGAAGGTTGAAGAGGCTGCGCTGACAGGTGAGTCCGTTCCCGTTACCAAATTCATTGACGTGATCTACCTCAAAGAAGGCGAAAAGGACGTTCCTCTGGGCGACAGAAAGAATATGCTCTACATGGGCTCGACCGTTGTATACGGCCGCGGCACTGCAGTCGTTACCGCTACCGGTATGGATACCGAAATGGGTAAGATCGCAGGCGCACTCTCTGAAGCAGAAGAAGGCCAGACACCTCTGCAGAGAAAGCTCGCTCAGCTTTCCAAGATTTTGACCTGGCTGGTGCTTGGCATTTGTATCGTCGTATTCGGCGTTCAGCTGATCCGTGCAGGTAACTTCAGCTTTGCAGATACCATTCTCCCCTCCTTCATGGTTGCCGTTTCTCTGGCGGTTGCAGCAATTCCCGAGGGTCTTGCAGCAGTCGTGACCGTCGTTCTTTCGATCGGTGTAACCAATATGTCCAAGCGTAACGCTATCATCCGCCGCCTGACCGCTGTTGAAACACTGGGCTGCGCGCAGATCATCTGCTCGGACAAGACCGGTACCCTGACCCAGAACAAGATGACCGTGGTTGACCACTTTGGCGACAATGAGGAATATATTGCCAAGGCAATGGCTCTTTGCTGTGACGCAGAGCTTGACAATGAGGGCAACGTAACCGGTGAGCCTACCGAGGCTGCATTGGTTGTGTGGGCAGACAAGCTGGGCATGAAGAAGTATGATCTCAAGGCATCTGCTCCCCGCTGCGGTGAAGCTCCCTTCGATTCCGGCAGAAAGATGATGTCCACCGTGCACACCGAAAACGGAAAGTGCATCCAGTACACCAAGGGTGCTCCCGACGTAGTCATTGGCAAGTGCACGCACTACCTGAAAAACGGTGTAGCCGTTCCCATGACCGAGGACTACAAGAACGCAATTCTTGCTGCCAACAAGACTATGGCTGATAAGGCTTTGCGCGTACTGGCTTGCTCCGAGCGCGTATGGTCCGCTACCCCCGATAACTTTGAAGCAGATTACCTTGAAACCGATCTTTGCTTCGTTGGCCTTTGCGGTATGATCGACCCCGTTCGTCCCGAGGTCAAGGACGCAATCGTACAGTGCCGCGGTGCGGGCATCCGTCCCATCATGATCACGGGTGACCACGTTGACACCGCAGTTGCAATCGCTAAGGAGCTCGGCATCATCACCGAGGAAACCTACGCAATCACCGGCGCACAGCTCAACGATATGGACGATGCGGAGTTCGAGTCCAAGTTCATGAACATCAGCGTTTACGCACGCGTACAGCCCGAGCACAAGACCAGAATCGTCAATGCTTGGCGCAAGGCAGGCTACGTCACGGCTATGACCGGTGACGGTGTCAACGATGCTCCCTCCATCAAGTCCGCAGACATTGGCGTTGGTATGGGTATTACCGGTACCGACGTTACCAAGAACGTAGCAGACATGGTGCTGACCGACGACAACTTCGCAACCATCGTTGGTGCCGTTGAGGAAGGCCGCCGTATTTACGACAACATCCGTAAGGCGATCCAGTTCCTGCTCGGCTCCAACATGAGTGAGGTCATTTCGATCTTTACCGCAACCCTTTTGGGCTTCACCATTCTCGAGCCCGTACACCTCTTGTGGATCAACCTTGTAACCGACTGCTTCCCTGCTCTCGCCCTTGGTATGGAAAAGGCAGAGCCCGACATCATGCAGCGTAAGCCCAGAGATGCAAAGGCAGGCATTTTCGCAGGCGGTATGGGTGTGGATATTCTGTATCAGGGTATCCTGGTATCCATTCTGACTCTGGCTTCCTACTTTATCGGCCACGCCATCGCAGGCGAGGCTGCAAACGGTGACCACGGTATGACCATGGCGTTCCTGACCATGTCTATGGCCGAGATCTTCCACAGCTTTAACATGCGTTCTCAGCGCGGCAGCATCTTCAGACTGCGTTCGCAGAACTGGACGCTTTGGATCGCAGGTGCAGGTGCGCTGCTGGCAACCACGCTGGTATGCGAGATTCCCTTCCTTGCAAACGCATTCGGCTTTGCATCGGTTGGCATTGTTGAATACGGCATCGCAATCGGTCTGGGTCTGACCATGATCCCGATCGTCGAGATCGTCAAGCTGTTCCAGCGTCTGATCGCGAAGAGAAAAGAAAAGTAAGTAATAGAAAAAGCAAATGCAGAGGAAACTTTGCATTTGCTTTTTGTTTTGGATTTGGAAGTCGCCCCGCCGAAGATCCTTCGCGGCACCTCCCTTTGCCTGTCATCCTCGAGCGAAGCGAAGGATCTTGGCAAAGGGAGGTTTTCTCAAGGATGACACAGCGGGGCAAAAACGCAATACCGATTACTTCGCCGCAATCTGCGCACAGTTGATCACCTTTTCCGCCAGCATTCCCTTATTGTAATAATAATGATTTGCCGCCTCGTAGCCGATGTGCGGATTTTTTTGCATCAGGGCATACAGATCAAGCGCATTTTGCATCTCTTCGGCTGCTATTTGCTGCATCAGAGCGGTATCTCCCTGCTCTCTTGCAAGGATAAATTGCACCTGCGCGTAGCAAGAGGCAAAAATAGCGTTGGCGGCCTTGGCCATCTGCTTGTATTCGCAATCGGGCATATCCTTCAGCATTTGCACGCCCGCGTGCCAGCCCTCAGACAGCTTGCGCCATTGGTCGAGATATACCTCGCGCGGGTAAATGGCACGCCACGTATCCAACGCGTCGTAGGAATAGCAAGTCATGGTTGCAATATAGCCGCTTGGGCTCGGATAAAGCAGGTTTGAAGGCCCCGGATTTTGCGGCCCGAAATACAGGCTGCGCAGATCAAACGGAAAATGCCGAAACGCATCGGAAAACGCCTTGGCAGATGCACGAACGGCATTTGCATATTCACCGTATTCCTGCTCCAATAACCAAAGATAGGCTTGCTCGGACGGGTCTTGCAGACACTCCGAAGCGATTTTCAGACTGATCGAGGGATAACCGCCCAGCGTCCAGGAGAGCATCAAATGCTCTACCCCGGCTTCACGCAAGCCGGTCATATGCTCACGTATCAGATCAAACACAGGCAGATACGGCAGCGTGCTGCATTCCCAGCTTGCATTGACCTGCACCTTGGCGCAAACCTGATGCCCGCGCGCCCTTGCGTACTCCCACACGCGTTTTGCAAGAGGTGCAGGCCCGGGGACGGATATGCTGTAATCGCGCACATGACCGCTCACACCGCCCCGCTCAAAGGGCATCAGCGCTTCGCTGTTGCTCTGGATCACGATCTCGGACGGCAAAAGATCCATGCAGTTTTTCATCTGCTGCTCGGTCATATAGTCGTCCCATGCCCACGTCCATGCAATCGTGCGGATCGAAGGATCCACCGCTCTTGATTCCTCTGAAATGGCACACAGCACCTGGGCAACCAGCCGCTCAATTGGGATATCGCGGCACACGGGACACTCTTCCCCACTCATTTTGGATTTACAATGCGTCAAATTTTCCGAGCATGTGATCACAAAAAATCCGCCAAGCCCGGGAATCTCACTGCAAAGCGTGCGCACGGCCGAGCGCAGATATTCCATGACCGCAGGATTTTGCGTGCAAAGTGCGCTGTAATCCGCATCGCGCCTGCCAACCAGCTCGGGATGCGCATCAAAAAACGCATTTGGCATGCAGCGCGGCTCGTTCAAATACAAATAAACCTTGATACCGTACTCGCCCGCATGTGCAATCAACTCACGCAAGCGCTCCTGTCTTTGCTGCCATCCCTCGGAATACGACTCGTCAAACGAAAACGGCACAATCTGATATAGCACTGCAGGCAGCCAAATGGCGTTGACCCCTAAATCTCGATACATGGCAAGCAACGTATCCGGGTAGGATAATGAAATATCATGCTCCAAAGCGGTAGCATACAGGCCGCAATAAGAGTAAATCATGCGTAAACCCTGCGCCTTTTGCACAGGAGCCTTCCCCTTTTGAACTGCCCGGAAGAAGGTAAACGGTGCTTCCCCTTCAAACAGATCTGCAAAATGCGTTTGCATAAGCTGCCTGATTTGCGCAAGCTGTTGCTTTTGCGCCTCATTCAGCACAGGCAGCGTGATCGGCTCACAATACGGCTTGAAGTTTCCCAACTTGACACCGATAAAATCGTCCTCTTTCAAGACAGTAGCAAGCTTGTCCTCATCCCAATCCAAAAGGCGGAGCAGACTTTCATACGGCAGCACGTGCCAAGCATTGCGGATTGTGGTAATATAACCGCGTGTTTCCCAATCGGGAGCAACGCATTGCAACGGCAGCCCCATATCGTGGGCTGCTTTCGTGATTTCTTCCCGCGGCAGATTCAGCGCGTAAGCAATGCGCGCTGCAGGTACGGTTTCCCACAAGCGAAACACAGCCGCATGAAAACGGCTGGGAAAATGGGCAAGCTCTGTGTGCATATCGGGGCGCACGGGCGGCAATTTGGAATACGGCATAAGTACCTCCCAAAAATTCATTCAAGTGTATTATAGCACACAGGTCAAGCTTTTGCAAGGAGAGATGTGCAGTTTTTGCTTTATCTTGGTAAAATGACTTGCAAAATGATATCGGGTGTGCTACAATAAGAATATCAACGTACAGGAGGTTTCCCCCTATGGATTTTAACGTCAATCATCCCATATTGTTTGTCATTGTGGGAGCCATTATCGCATTGGTATTGGCACAATCCGTCTTTTTCTTAGTCCGTGCCGTCAAGCGCGCAAAGCAGCTTGGCATTGCAAAAGGCACCGTCAGCAAAACCATTTCTTCGGCAGCACTGTTCACCATTGCTCCGGCTGTGGCAATTCTTGTCGGTGTGGTTGCGCTTTCCAAGAGTCTTGGCATCGCACTTCCCTGGCTGCGCCTTTCGGTCATTGGCTCGATCACCTATGAAACCGTAGCTGCAGGCAACGCGCTGGAGGCTGCAGGCATGGGTGCGGGTACGACCGTGACCGATCCCTCCATCTTTGTCACCATCGCATGGGTGATGACCGTGGGCATCGCGGCAGGCCTTGTATTCGTCCCCTTCGTCACCAAAAAGCTGCAAAGCGGCATGTCCAAGATCGGTATGAAGGACAAAAAATGGGGCGAGATCTTCAACAACGCCATGTTCCTCGGTATGATCTCTGCATTTCTCGGTTACGTATTCTGCGACGTGGGTCTGATCGTAAAGGGTGACACCTCGGGATTGATTCCCGTATGCGTCATGGCAGTTTCGGCCGTTGTCATGGCAGTGCTTGGATTGCTTGCCACCAAGACAAAGATCCGCTGGCTGACCGATTATGCATTGCCCGTCAGCCTGCTTGCAGGCATGGCTTCGGCAATTCCCTTTACAGCTTGGCTTGGAGGTGTGTAAAATGAAAAATAATATGTCATATATGGATAGCGTTCACCATTACGGGCGCATTTGGGGCATCGTGGTCGGTGCCGTGCTGCTGCTCTTTCCCCTCTCACTCTCTTTGATTTTCGGTGTTGCCCCCAACTGGAGCGTACTTTTCAAGGGCATCATTGCCACAGCGCCCATGTATTGGGCGGTCGGTATCGTGGAGATCTTTACATACGTCCCCATGCTTGGTGCCGGCGGCACCTACCTCTCCTTTATCACGGGTAACATTTCCAACTTGAAGCTGCCCTGCGCCATCGACGCCATGGAACGCGCGGGCGTCAAGGCCAGCGACGAGGAGGGCGAGGTCATCTCGACCATAGCCATTGCGGTTTCCAGTATCGTCACTACGCTGATCATTGTGCTGGGCGTGGTATTCATCGTACCGCTGACTCCCATTCTCAATTCTCCCATCTTAGTTCCCGCGTTTGATATGATCCTGCCTGCGCTGTTCGGCGGTCTTGCAGTCGTATTTATTTCCAAGAATCTCAAGCTCTCAATCGCGCCCGTCATTCTCATGCTGGTGCTGTTCATTTTCGTTCCCGCACTCAACGCAGGAACGGTTGGCATTATGGTACCCGTGGGCGTGGTCGTAACCGTGATTTATGCAAGAATCCTTTATAAGAAGGGAGTGCTTTGATCTATGTGGGCTATCCCCTTTGCAGTTTCTCTGCTGATTTACATAGCAATTATTCTGTTCCGCGCGCTGGATTTCAAGCCCAAGGCGCAGCCGCCCGTGGACGAAACGCCTGTGGAATTTGATAAGGAGCGCGCCACCGAGGCACTTCGTACCTTAGTGCGCTGCAAAACGGTTTCCTACCGCGATCCTGCTTTGGAGGACGACGCGGAATTTGAAAAGCTGATCGATTCTCTTCCCACTCTGTATCCGAGCGTATTTGAAAAATGCACCATGCAGCGCATGCCCGATCGCGGACTTCTTTTTCATTGGAAGGGCAAGACTGCGGGCAATCCTGCCGTGCTGATGGCGCATTATGACGTCGTTCCCGTCAACGAGGACGCCTGGGACGTCCCCGCATTTGAGGCTATTTTGAAGGATGGCTGCGTATGGGGACGCGGCACCTTGGATACCAAGGTCACCTTTAACGGCATTCTGTTTGCGGCAGATACGCTGATCTCCCAAGGCTTTGTACCCGAATGCGACGTGTATTTCGCGTTCTCCGGCGGTGAGGAGATCAACGGCAAGGGTGCTTTGCATATCGTGGACTATTTTGAACAGAACAAGATCGATCCCGCGTTCGTGCTGGACGAGGGCGGTGCTGTGGTCGAGAACGTATTTCCCGGTGTAAAAGCCCCCTGCGGCATGATCGGTATTGCCGAGAAAGGCATGATGGACGTCAAATATACCGTCAAGTCGGGTGGCGGACACGCATCAGCGCCCAAGCCCGGCGCACCCGTGGACAGACTGAGCAAGGCCTGCGTTCGTATGGTAAGCCATCCCTTCAAGGCCAAGCTGACACCGCCCGCAGCCAAGATGTTTGACACGCTTGGACGCCATTCCTCGTTTGTATACAAAGTCATTTTCGCCAATATCAGGCTGTTTTTGCCCGTGCTTGACCTGATCTGCAAAAAGGGCGGCGGTGAGCTCAACGCACTCATGCGCACCACGGTGGCCTTTACCCAGATGCAGGGATCGTCGGCATCCAACGTCATTCCCCCCGAAGCATCGCTCGTGTCCAATATCCGCCTCAATCCCGCGGATAATATGGACTCCGCCCTTGCCTATATCAAAAAGACGGTGGGCGATGAAAACGTCGAGGTCACAAGACTTCACGGCATGAACCCCAGCCGCATCTCGCGCACCGATTGCGAGGGCTGGGATAAGGTGGCAAGCGCAGTGGCATCCACATGGAAGGGCTGCATCGTTTCTCCCTATCTGATGGTGCAATGCTCGGACAGCCGCCATTGGGGCCGCATTTCGGATAAGGTCTACCGCTTCTCCGCTATGGACCTGACAAGCGCAGAACGCGCCACCATTCACGGCAATAACGAAAAGATCAGACTTGAAACGCTCAACCATTCGGTGGAGTTCTTTATCAGATTGATCAAGAAGTGTTGAATATAACAAAAGAGGTTGTCTTTCATGACAGCCTCTTTTGTATAACTAATAATTGGTATATCTATACGATGGTATATTCGTCTTAATAACCCAATTATTGAGAATTACCATTTATTCTCTTGTAAACACATACCAATATGCTCTGCCGTTACCAAAGCAATAATCTCCGGTTTTCCATTCCCGGAAAAGATACTTTTTACCGTTGATTATTTTGATTTCATATGCAGAAGCTGTCTTTTCTCGCTTGTTCAGTACAAGCCCCTTTGTCCAGGTTGACGTAACGCTGTTAACAAAATCCTTGGTAGTCGAAACGTATACTCCGTTCGGCTTGAATTCTGCTTTCAAAACGAACAAATTGTTCTTTTCCCAATTTTGCTTATCGGGATCAAAATCTTCTTTGTTTATCACAAAATCACGTACCATCCATTCTCCTGTCACCGCTTCATCGTCCACAAACGGATAGTCAATATAATCGCACCTTCTGAATTCTTCCTGTGAAGTATAGTGCGTATCTTCTACCTGCTCATATACCCAAATTTCGGGTTTATCGAACTTTCCTACTGCACCACCGTCACAGTAATCATACATTTCAAGAAACAACAGATTTCTCTGTCCGTCATTCTCTATTGTATACTTATTCAAAAATCTTGATCCACGTTCTGAACCGTACGTAAACAAATAGCCTTTGGTCCAACCGGCAACCGCCCAATAACTACGACCGCCATCTATGAAATATATCTCATCCAACCAAGCCAGATGGCTGCATTTAGGCTTACCATAAACAAAATGCTCACGGGTAGGCAGAATATCAAGCATCCTCCATTTTCCGCAAACATCCGGATCATCAACAAACGGCATATCTACATTATCAACCTGATATATTGCCTCTTTTGTTTTTTCAATCACAGGAACCTTCAATTCCAGCGTCCCATCGTTATGGTAAAATTCATAATATGCACCGATGACCTTGTAATCGGAATCACCGAGATGCTTGATCATAGCCTTGTAAGCATCATCAAGCTCGTCTGTCTTACAAACCAAAGATGCAACGTGAGCATCGAGCGAAATTGTCCTTTCGATATAACCTGTATTCGGGGGAAGCTTACCAACAATCTCAATACAAGCTGCAAGGTCAAAATTCTCTTCCCTATACTCTGTTTCATAATTGATGATCACTTTTCTTTTACCAAGAATTGCTCGAGGCAGCTCACTCTTGATTCTTTCTATATCCTCAAGCGCATTGGATTTGGACAAATACTCTTTTCGAATAAAAGCAACACGCAATTCGTCTGTTGCACGGATAATTACATTGAACATTTTCGACTCTCCCTTTGTCAGATTGCTTTTAATGGATTCAATCCTTCTTAACTGTGTCTGTGTGGTTTCAATCAGTGCTTGCAATTCTGCAAGCTTGATGTTTAATGCTTGGGCGATTTTCTCGTCATCATCAGCCATAAGCTGTGCTCTTATTTCCTCAAGAGAAAAGCCCAGCTCTTTCAGCGCAATAATTCGATAGCAATCTTCAAGCTTGGAAGCAGAATAATACCGATATTTGGTATACTTATCGATCTTATCCGGGATCAACAACCCTTCTGATTCATAATATCGCAAGGTCTTGACTGAGATATTGCACAGCTTGGATAATTCACCAATTTTATACATGAATATGTCCTTTCATTGGGATTTTGAATAGCCGAAGAGAGCCGAACTCACACGGTTTTGAGCGGCAAATATCTGCACCTGCTGCAGAAAAAATTCTCGCAATATCTTATATTGCTTCGCATTTTCTCTTTGCATCTGCGAAATATTTGCTCGCGCAAAACTGTGCAGCACCCTCCGGCATTGAATTTATTGATGGATTTTGTCAAAGCGAGTCGAAGCAAGATACGCATCTTGCGAGGCGAGATTTGGCAGAAGACGCGAAAAATTCTCGACGCAGGGCGTATGAGTTCGGCTCTCTTCGGCTATAGCAGAAACGGCGCCATTTCTGCCTTACAAGTCAAGTATATCATTACAGTTAAGGGGAGAGTCAATAGGTTTTAGAAAAATTTGTTTTTTGTGCACATTTAATATGTAATTATCACACCACTGCCAGAAAATACTGTGCAACGGTTTCGGGAGATTCCTTCATGCCATGGCTGACCCACCACCTGACTGTTTCCACGAACGTGGCGGTGACGTGATTGATCCAGAAATCCTCGGGCAGCAGCTCTGCTTTTTCCAGGCCAAGCTCTGCTTGCTGACGCTTGATCAGTTCGCGCAAGCCATCCTTGAAATAGCGCAAAAACAGCTCGTTGTTGGGGCAGGACAAAAGCTGCCTGATGTGATTATCATTCTTTTGCAGGTGCAAGAGCAAATGCAGAAAAACAGAGTCGGGGGCGTGACAATCAAATATATGGGAATGCGCGTTCTCTCCCCCTGACGCAGATTCAAACACATGGTCAAATAATTCCTCGCAAAGTGCGCGCAAAAGATCATCCTTGGTTTCAAAATGGGCGTAAAAGGTCGCGCGACCCACGTCCGCCAGCGCAATGATCTCGCCCACCGTGATGCGGTCAAAGCTTTTCTTTGCCAATAGCGTGATAAATGCGGAAAATATGGCTTCTCTCGTTTTTCTCTGCCGTCTGTCCATCCTATACACCTCTGTACATTTTTCGCTTTTTGTTCAGTACCGAACATCATGAAAATATCATATGTTGCATTTTTCGTCCGCGATACGTATAATATTATCGAACAACATGTTCGGTATCGTATATATTATACGATAAATGATACGACATGTCAACGGGAGAATCATGAAAAGCGAACGAAAAATATTCATAGCCTTTATTCTGAACCTTGCTTTTTCAATTTTTGAATTTTTTGGCGGTGTTATCACGGGCAGCGTGGCCATTTCATCGGATGCGGTACACGACTTGGGTGACGCGCTCAGCATCGGCATATCCTATCTGCTTGAAAAAAAGAGCAAGAAAAAACCCGACGGTACGTATACGTACGGCTACGCCAGGTTTTCCGTATTGGGTGGCTTGTTCACGTCTCTTGTGCTGCTGCTCGGCTCGGTTGGTGTGATCCTCAATGCGGGCTACAAGCTGCTGCATCCCGCAGAGATCGATTACAGCGGCATGATCGTATTTGCCATCATCGGTGCCTCGGTCAATCTTGCAGCCGCGGTTTTGACGCACAGCGGAAAATCGATCAATCAAAAAGCGGTCAATTTGCATATGCTGGAGGACGTATTCGGATGGTTGGTGGTGCTGATTGGTGCTGTCGTGATGCGCTTTACCGATTTCTATTGGCTGGATCCCCTGCTCTCAATTGCCGTGGCAGTCTATATACTGATCCATGCCTACAGGACTCTGCGGCAGATCCTTTGGCTGTTTTTGGAAAAAACACCGGACGGCATTTCGGTAAAGGAGCTCACAGAGCACATGCAAATGATCCCCGGCGTGCTTGACGTGCATCACGTACACGTGCGCAGTGTGGACGGATCATGTCACGCGGCATCCATGCACATTGTGACCGAAGCAGAGCCTGCCGAGATCAAACGGTTGGTGCGCCGGGAGCTTGCCGAGCACGGCATCGAGCACGTCACGCTCGAGTTGGAGTCACCGGAAGAGGGATGCTTTGAAAAGGAGTGCGACATTCGGGCAAGCGCTGCACCGATGCATCACCATCATCACCATTGATCAGGATCTTTCGCTGCCCATTCCCTTTTTATCATCGGTTGCGGGATTATCAATGACCTGCCCCTGCTCGGTAAAGCGCGACCCATGGCAGGGGCAATCCCAAGAGTGCTCTGCGGCGTTATATTTGAGCGCGCAGCCCATGTGCGGACAGCGCGGTGCGGTGGGAGTCAAGATACTCCGCATCGCCTCGGCAGCATTGACCGCCAGCTGCGCGTGCAGCATGCTGCGGTCGGGCGCAAAGATCTGCGCGTATTCGTTTTGTTTCCCCTGCACCAGATCGCACAACAGCGAAGCTGCTGCCATGGCAGAGGTCATGCCCCACTTGTTGTAGCCGGTGGCCACGAACAGCCCGTGCGTGTGCGGTGCATATTGCCCGATATAGGGCAGCCCATCCAGCGTCATGCAATCCTGCGTTGCCCAACGTGCGACCACGCTTGCGCGTGGATAGTGCGTGTGCGCAAACTGCTCAAGCTCCTTCCATGCCCCGCCCTGCTTGCCTGTACGGTGGCTGCCACCGCCAAGCAGCAAGAGCCCATTGGCATGACGAAAGGAAAGCCCTTTGCTGTCCTCATCCACGTACATCCCCTCAAAATCGCCCGCGCCCTGCAACGCGATGACATAGGAACGGTGCTGATACATTTTGAGAAAATATCCGCCATGCTTATTGAGAATGGGAAAATGTGTGGCAATGATGATCTTGTCCGCCATGATTTTTCCGTGCGGTGTGATGGCACCACCCGGGAAAAGCGTCTGAATTTTGGTGTTTTCATAAATGGGCAAATGCTTGGCAAGACCGTACGCGAATTTCAAAGGGTGGAATTGCGCTTGATCCTGTATCCCAACCGCAGCTGCCACCGAAAAAGGCAATGGCGTGCTTTGCGTCAGCTTGGCATCACACCCAATGCGCTGTAATGCCTCAGCCTCGCGCTTGATCTTTGCCGCATTGGTGCAGGAATAAACAAAGGACGGTTGGCGCTCAAAATCGCAATCGATCAGGTGCGAGAGCCGCTCATATTCCGCAAGCGCCTGGCTTTGCGCGGCATAATACAGCTTGGCCGCCCCCACACCCGACTCGCGGACAATGCGGTCATAGATCAAACCGTGCTGCACCGTAACTTTGGCGGTGGTGTTTTTGGTGACACCCGAGCAAATCCGGTCAGCCTCGGCAACCACGCAGCGCACACCCGACTCGGTCAGCTTGTGGGCGCACAAAAGCCCTGTCAGCCCACCGCCGATGATCAGCACGTCGGTTTTGATATCACGTTTGAGCGGCTCAAATTGTGGCCGCCTTGCGGTTTTGGACCAAATGGATACGGAATGCATATCAGTTCCCCTTTTTGTTTGATAATACTTATTGTGGTCGTTTGTGTATGGAGCATACATGCAAAATTTCTCCACAAAAAGGAGCGTTTAGGCTGGTTCTCATAAGGATGTTTACCCGACACTCGGTAGGGGCGAACTGCGTTCGCCCGCGGGCGTTCAAAGAACGCCCCTACGGATAAAGATATGCAGTAAACAAAGAGTAACCCCGACAGATTTTCAAAATCTGTCGGGGTTTGTTTTATTCTGTTCGCCAAGTTGGGAGCGCCATTGACCACCACTTGTGCAATCAAAGAATTTTTCTGCAAACAATACATCCTTCGATTTGATTACAAAGTTCAAAACCAATCTTTTTATACATTGACAGCGGTCCGTGATAAGCGTGATTCTCATTGTACTCAAACGGATATGCCTCTACTAAATCAAATCCTTCATTTTTGGCATCATTACAAACATATTCAAGCAATGCCGTGGCAACGCCACATCCTCTATATTGGGGTGCAACTGAAAAACAAACTATAGATTTGATTTTTTCACCGTTGTCGGGTACTTCTTCTGCAAAATTAAAATTGACATTATTATATGCTTTTTTATTATTTGCATTACACCATCCAACAACCGTTCCGTCGATGTATGCCAAATATCCCTTCATACGACCGTTTTTTATGAAATTAATGGCTTGTTTTCTGTTAAATTCAGCGCAACCTCTATCGCAGTTCCAAGCTCGTTTCTTTTGCAGTTCGCTATCCCAATGGTAGCACATACAATAACAGCCACACCATTCATCGTTGTCTGAAAATGCATCTTTATCAAAATAAGACAACCAGTCGTCCAATAATTCGTATGTTAGTTTACAAACTGATACTTGCATCATAAAACCTCTATCAATTTTTATTTATCGTTCTTTTTGTTTTTCGCAAGTTTTGCCCATGAATTACAAAGGCACAGGGGAAAACCCATACCCCTAAAGATGCACGAGCGTGTCCATAGGCTCCCTCCGGGAGGGAGGCTTTTCGTTAGCCCAATTATAACACAAATCGGCAGAGAAAACAAGTTCTCTGCCGAAATCTTTGTGACTGCTATTTCTCCGCTAAAGTTGCAGAGAGAAACGCTCCTTTTTATTTTCAAAGAAAATCGTAAAGCGATAAGATCGCAAATTCGTTGGCATTACCCGAGAGGATTTGCAATCTCTTTTCGCCCGCCTCCATGTCAAAAGAATTGTCGGACAAGATAACGTCACCGTCGATGCCCTCGATAAAGACGCCTTTAGCAAAGGCTGCGGCTGTGATGACCAGTTCGTCCCCTTCTCTGCGAATGGTCAGCCGAGGATCGGCAAACGTGTAATGCTTGGGCGGCACGAACAGCGCACAGCCTTCGCTGACCGTCTTGCCATCCAACTCTACCACATACTGCAAATGCGCGGTATAGGGGTCAAAGTCAAACGGCTCATTGTCCAGCCACAGCACCGAAAGTGCGGGAACGGTCACCTCTTGCGCGGCTCTTGCGAGCACGTTTCCCTGAGAATCGCGCACAGTTGCCACCACACGCCCCGAAAATTCGCTTGTCGCGTCGTTTGTCACGCATAACCGATAACTGCACCGCTCTTGGTACGTGCCGCGCTGTGCGTTGATATTGCCTCTGTGCTGCATCATCCCCTGCTCCTCGCACGAGATCAGTACCGGTGCGAAAAAGCGTTTTGCGGCATACTGCAAGGCCTTATAGCGGCCAAAACAATCAATGCTTGACCAGGACGTACCCGGCCAGATATCATTCAGCTGCCAATACAAGGCGCCCATGCATCTGCCGCGGTGGCGGCGCATGTGCTCCACGCGGTATCGCACCGACTCTGCCTGCAGCTGCTGCGAGGCATACGCCAGCTGCTCGGTCGTGCTTGCATATGGATAATACTTGGCAAGCTGCGAGAGTATGAGCTCGTTGCCGCCACCGGAACGCTGATGACGCTCCATGACGGGTGAGCAAAGATTGCGCTGTCCCTCTGGCGCATAGGCCGCGATGGTCTTGATGCTTGGCAAAGATTGAAATCCAAACTCGCTGACGTAGCGGTAAAAGCGATTTCTGAACGAAAGATGATCTGGATTCCAATCATGGCAATCCCCGCAGCTCTCACCGTTGGGGTCTGCAAAGCCGCCAAGAGATGTGGGCGAGGACGGAATATATGCAATTTCGGGGCAAACATGCGCCAAAACTGCAGGAATCTGCTTCTCAAACAGATCCAGATACACCTGTTCCAAGTGCTCCCTGTCGCCCCTGCCCGAAATGGCCACGTAATCGTGGAAGTGCCATTCGATCTCGTTGTTGCCGCAGATCAAGCCAAGACATGCATGGTGGCGAATGCGCCTTGCGTTTTGGTCAACCTCAGTCAGCATACTACTCAGCAGCTTCTCATCGGGATCGTACACCGAGCATGCGAACATGAGATCAAAAAAGACCACAAGCCCCAATTCATCGCAAATATCGAAAAACCAATCGTCGGGATAGTACCCACCGCCCCACACGCGGATGGCGTTGAAATGCGCGTCCTTACAATGCTGTAAAAGCACTCTCGTGCGCTCGGGCGTAATACGGCGCAGAATATTGTCCTCGGGAATATAATCCGCTCCCATGGCGAACATGGGAACACCGTTGACTCTGTGATAAAAACCGATGCCGTAAGCGTCGGGTTCGCGCACAAGCTCCATCTTTCGCAGACCGATCTTCAACGTGCGTGCATCCGCAACCGTCTCCCCGTCCATCAGGGACGCCTGCAACATATATAAGGGCTGTTCGCCAAGGCCGTTTGGCCACCAAAGCTGCGGATCTTGCACCTCGGTTTCCACTCCGTCACACAGCGCTGTGCGCGTGCCATCGGGCGCGGTCAGCCAAAATTCGGGCGTGCCATCTCCCACAAACTCCACGGCAGGGGTCAGGAACACTTTGCCGTCCTCATGCCGCTGGGTGACGCGCACGTCAAGAATGCGGCCACAGCTGTTGTGGTCCAGCAAATATACCTCGCGCCGGATACCCGCGTCGGGCAATCTCGGCCCCCAGTCCCAGCCCATCATGCAATGCGCCTTGCGCAGATGCGGATAGCCTCTCATGCAATCGGTCGCACCGAACAGGTGGGACTTCTTATCCTGCTCTGCAATATATTTTGTGGGCGAATGACAAATCACCTGCAAAAGATTTTGCTTGCGCAAAAGCTTGGTTACGTCAAATTCATAGCGCAGGTGCATATTGTCGGTATTTGCAACGTGCGTGCCGTTGAGATAAATGCTGCACAGCGTATCCAAGCCCTCAAATACCAACGTAACGCTCCTTGCACCGGCAACGTTGGGAAACGTGCGCTCAAATGTATAGTCGTGCTCCGAGAGTGCAAGATAGAGATCCTCATTCTCACCCGCATGCGGATCGGGCAACAGCGCATTGTCAAGATATAAAAAGGAATACACCGAGCCGGGGATCTGCCCCTGTACGTCATATCCGTTCCCGATCATGCGCCATTTTCCGCCAAGATCATACTTCGTCATACGGTTGCATTCGCTCCTTTCTGATCAAAAATGTTCAAAAATGCCGCCCGGCTTGCGCGGGAACGCGCGCAAAAGATCCTCGCAGTTCCCCAAAATCCGTGCCCCCTCCAAATACGCAAGGCTGTGTGCATCCAAGGCGCGGTATCCGTAGATCAGCTGCGTAAAAGCTGCAACAGGCAGGGCCACGTCAGCATCCGCACCATCCGAAAGCTGCTCAACGCAAGCGTCACCGCCACCGTAGGACACGCGGTACGTGCCCGCCACACTCGGCATGGTGTCCTCGACCCGCACGGTAAAAGCACCCTCTTTTTGGGGATACTCATGTGCAGAAAGCATGGCCTTTGTGTTCAGCACACGCGCCGAAAGATCGGGAACGATTGTGTATGCGGTATGCATGTAGTGTGTCAGCAGCATATCCGCCTCAGTATAAATCCCCGCATCGCACAGCACGATCTCATCATATTCCCCCTCAAACATACGCAAGAACGAAAAGATCTCGCGCAAGGCTGCGGGGCTGACGTACGCCATCTCATGCACGGTCAGCACGGTATCGGCATAATGATTGACCGACAGCGTTTTGCTGCCTGAGCAAACTACGTACGCTATGGGCATCTCACCGTCATAGCACAGATAGGTCATGCGCCCGGGATCAGCGTAGCGTCCGCCATTCACTCTGGGTAAAAGCAGATTGCGGCCTTTGGCAAACGTGCGGTATACGGCCAGTATATCGGGCAGCATGTCCTCTTTGTACGCTTTGAAGCCGCATCTGCGCGGAACAAAATCGATCTTTGCGGTGGGAAACCGTAAAAAAACGTGATCCGATACGCGCTCATAGCCAAACTGTCTGTAATAAGAAAACGAAAACGGATGCAAAAGCGCCACAGCAGCGCCCTCATTTGCTGCCAGCGCATGCATATGGTCAAACATTTTTCGGATATTGCCGCCCCGACGGTATTCCACGGGTGTAGCAATGCCGCCCGCCAGCAGCGTCTTGACCGTACCTTTCCCATATGATGAATCGGTCAGTGTAAATGCACCCGAGGATTGCACGGTTTGCGCCTCGTCCACGCATGCAACCTGCATGACCTCGCCATGCGCGCATGCCGTGCGTTGCTTGATTTCAATCATCGTCATCACAATCTCCTTTTTTATGCAAAATACGAAGCCAGTCCCCTGACCGTTACGCCATCCTTGCCCGTGGTGGTCTTGGCATGCCATAGCGCACTGACAATGGCCTCCTCGACAGCCTCGGCAGTCATATCAAAAACAGGATCGAGGCGTCCGTCCGCAAGCATATCGCAATGCAAAACCGCCTGCTCTGTCGCATGCGGCACGCGATTGGCGGTGGTAAATGCGATCGCCACGTCGCCGCTGCCGTTACCCATATACGAGCCCGTGCGCGAAAGTCCTACACCTGCACGCTTGGCTACACGGCGCAGCTGACGCTCCGAAAGCGGTGCATCGGTCGCCACGATCATGATAATTGAGCCCTTATCTGCCGCATGATCGCGCTCTGCGATCTCCCTGCCCACTTGTTGGCCATCGATCATCAGTCTTCCTCTGCCGCCAAAATTGGTCAGCACCAATGCGCCTACGGTATAATCGCAGCCATCAACCGTGACAATTCTTGAGGCCGAGCCAATGCCGCCCTTAAAGCCCAGACAGCACATGCCCGTACCCGCACCGACAGCGCCCTCTTCAAAGGTGTCAGCGCATGCGTCGATGGCTTGCAATACGTGCGCTTCGGTCACGTGCAAGCCGCGGATGTCGTTGAGTGTACCGTCGTTGCACTCGCCCACCACCACGTTTACCGTACCCGCAGTACCGCCGATATCTGCATTTTGCGCCATCATATATTTAACTCCCGCTATCAACGCTGTGCCAACGCTGAGTGTATTGGTCAAAAGAATAGGCGCTTCTATCGTGCCAAGCTCGTCCACCTGCACAAGCCCTGCCGTTTTGCCAAAGCCGTTGAACACGAACGACGCTGCCATGACCTTATCCGTAAACAAGTTGCCGCCGTGCGGCATGATACAAGTCACGCCCGTGTTGACAGCACCGCCATCCTGCAGCGTCACGTGTCCGACAAGTACGCCGGGTACGTCGGTAATCAGATTTTTCTCGCCGCTCATGCCGCGGCCAACCGTAAAGGGAGAAGATTGAAGTCCCATGTTGCCCTCCATGACAATTTCTTGGTTCTATTATACCCGATGCAAAGTAGAAAATCAAGTCTCGTAATCTACTTGATTTTGTTTTTTTCAAACCTACCTCGATATTCACAAAGCAGCATTTCACACATTTGCTCGGGCGTTTCCCTGCAACCATTTTCCAACCATAACTTGACGATGGAGTTAAAGCCATTCCTGAAAAATTCAATATGATATTCTTTCATTTGATCATCCATCGCATCCTCAAAATCAAAAGTATCCGGTAGCGTAATGCGTCGGTTCTCATATCCCAGCTTGAATATAAAGAGATACCTCTCTCTGTACGCCTGTATATGGCGAAACAGCTCCAAAAAATCCGATTTGTACTGATCTACAGAATGCTTCAACACAAACATTCCTTCAACCTCATGCTGCAGCTCTAAATACATTTTATCTGCCAGATCATAAACGTCCAGATAATTTGCGTAAAAAGTGCTTCGATTGATTCCCGCAGATTGACATATATCCGCAACCTTAATGCGCGAGAGCGGTGTGTGCTCCAATATCTCCATGAAGGCTCTTTTGATGCGCTCTACCGAAGCCTGACGCCTTTTATTGTTCTTGGTATTCATATAAATCTCCTTTATTCCAACAATTGTCCGATTATTGATGGTTGACTTTGTTTCTCCTTTCCATTATACTATAAATACATTAAATAAACAAGTGTTGTTTTAATAAAAGGAGGAGTATTTTATGTGGAAAATTCTAAAGAAGATTCTTTCATGGATATTGGGGCTCACATTCATCGCTGCTTTTGCTTGCGGTATTTGTCTGCTGATATTTGCGCAAGCCATTTCACTGGTTCTTGGTATCGTGGTCATTTGCCTGAGCTTGGCAACCGGTCTGATTCTTCCCAATCCAATTAGCTTGTTTGCCTTGATTGCAGGAATATGTATGATCTTCGCACCTGTACCAACAGGAATAGTACTTACGTGTGTTGGTCCGATCGGAATGCTTGTCAACGGTCTTTGCTGGGTGAGAAAGAAAAAAACGGATAAGGTTTAGTGATATTGGAAATGGACGCCACTCCACGAGTTGTGTAAATAAAAGTAAGAAAGCCCTTGCGATGCAAGGGCTTTCCAATTTTGCATTTTGCATTCTGCATTCTGCATTTTATTCGTATTCTTCCAAAATCTGCTTCAACAGCGCAGGGTCGTCTGTCATGATGCAGTCCACGCCCATTTCGATCAGCATACGCATCTCGTCGGGGTCGTTGATGGTCCAATACTGCACGGCAATGCCTCTGCGGTGTGCGCGCCGTGTCAGCGTCGCCTTGTCAAGCGGCACCTCGATGCCCTTGACGTCATATGCAAGCGGAATCTGCAGGCAGGCAAAGTCGCTCTTATCAAACAAATTGACACCCAGATACTGCGTCAGCACAAAGCTCGCAGCCGAGCCCTCGGGCGCGCCGCGAAGCAAGTCGGGGTAATTTGTCTTAAGCTCCTCCTCGATCTCATCGTTAAACGTACCAATCACGATTTGATCCATGTATTCGGGATATTTCTGCAGCTGCTCGTAAAGCACACGGCAGGCCTCTCTTCCGCGATCATCCGAATCCTTGATCTCCACGATAAAGAGCAGATCGGGATGGCTCTCGTAGAACATTTCAAAGAGCTGATCCACGGTTGCGATCTGCAGACCAAGCTCGGCAAAATTTTCCGCATCCTTGTAAATGCGCTCTCCGTTTTCATTTTCAAAATAGTAGCCAAAGTTATACTGCTGCAGCTGGGAAAGCGTCAAATCACGAATGTAATGGCGCTTGCTCTTGTCCTCACACAGCTGCTCAACCTCATCTAAGGTCAAGTCCCCGTTTACGTTACAGGTCTCGTCAATATAGCTGTCATGGTTATAAACAAGATAGCCGTCCTTTGTCAGATACAGATCGCTTTCGATGATATCCACACCTACGGTCATCACCGCCTCACGGAAAGCCAGCAGCGTGTTTTCGGGGTTATTGTCGCCACCGCCACGGTGCGCTGCGATCATGGGCAGCTCGCCCTTCTCTACCACGAACGGATTGTTATCCACGTTTTTCGCGGGCGGTATGACGTTGATAATCGCATAAAACAGCAAAATCGCTGCCAAAATGCCGGCAAGTACGATCAAAGGAATGTATTTCTTTTTCATAACAATCTCCATGCCGCCTTCGGCGGCTCAAATAGTGATGGAAACTTCACCGCGGAGCTTTGCTCCAAAAATGGGCCCGGACCCATTTTTAGGTGAAGTTTAAGCGTGAATGGTTGAGTATAAAGGAACGTCACGTGAACTTTCACGCTATTCGTCCTTTTCTTTTGATGTGACTATTGTAACACATTTTGCAGCGGTTGTCAACAAAATCTTACTGCACGTGCGCCAAGGTCTTGGCAGCGCATTCGCTGATCCTGACCGTACCCACACCGAAAATCGAGGTATGCAAGGTGTCCTGCAGCGGATCCTTCCAGTATGAGGGAATCGCATCAATGCCCGCACGCATACCAAGCACAGACCCCACCGTTGCACCGTTGCAGTCGGTGTCAAAGCCGGTCTGTACCGCCGTGCAAATGGATTTACCAAAGTCACCCTCACCGTAAAGCAGCGAAGCGGCCACGATCATGGCGTTGGAAATGGTATGACACCAGCCGTGCGAGGTATATTCGTTGTATTTTTTGTGGATCATCGCAAAGCAGTCATCTGCGCTCATGCCGCTCTTGTACGCGGCAATGACCGAGGAAACATCCTCGTAGAGTCTGGACGTGTACGGGATCTCTCCAAGACCGCCTAAAATAATGGTTTCAATGTCGCCCGTCACAGCAGCGGTTGCGATCATGGCAGAGGCAAACATTTCTCCGTAAATGCCGTTTTTGACGTGCGAGATCGAAGCATCGCGCCATGCCATATCGGCAGCTTTTTCGGGATTGCCGGGATTGATATACCCAAAATAGTCACCCCGGATCTGCGCACCGATCCATTCTCTGTAGGGATTTTGATACATAGCCGACGCAGGCGGCACAAGGCCTTGCGCAAAATTGCGGTACGCAACGCGCTCTGCGGTGCAGTACGCGTTCTTGCTCTGCAGCTCCATCCACGCCTGTGAAACCTGCAAAGGCGTAAAATCTCTGCCGTAGCGCTCTATGATCAGCTGTGCAAGCACAACGTAATTGGTATCGTCGTCCACGGGCATGCCGTCGATATTGTCCGCATGGCAGGTAGCATGGAAAGGAAATCCGTAGCGCGCCTTCATGTCGTCCGTAATATCGCTCTTCAGAATGTAGCGGTGCATGGGGTAGTTCCCTGTTTCGGTCAAAAACGGGATCAGCTCGTTGGTGCGCACGCCCTCCACCGTCTTGCCAAGCAAGCAGCCGCAAATTCTGCCCATCCACGCACCGTGAATCTTTCCTGCAAGTGCGTCCTTGTCATATTCGGTGGGCAATTCTACCCGTTTACGCAACGCCTTGATGGCATCGAGGTCAGAGGGCTCAACGTAAATATAGTCCTCTTTTTGATCAAGCGTACGCACCAGCTCAAAGATCACGTCGCCCAACTGCTTTTTGATCTCACCGTTTGGCAAGCGCGAAACTGCTGTGAACAGATCGTAATAAGGCTCAATACAGAGTCCTTCATCACGGCATTGCTCATACTCGGTCATCAGATCAAAGGCATACACCTCCCATGGGTGCATGTGCTCGTACTCAGGTTTGATTTCTGCGGTTTTGTACGTCATGCTTTCAGTATTCATATCGCGCCTCCGTTTTTTGTTCTTACTGCCATTATACCTCATAACGGGCAAAAAATCAAGACTGTAACAGATAAAAGGGCTACCCCGAACGAGATAGCCCAATGATATTATACGTACAAATGCGCACCGATGGTCTTGCTGACCTTACCTGCCGGCTGCAAATATTCTAAGAGCAGAGCCTGTTGCATGATATAGCCGCGCGCAAAATAGCAGCATTCCACAGCAGTATTGATCTGATGGGTATTATCAGCAAATACCGCGGGCAGATCGGCTTTCACGATCTCGGCAATACTGCAATACAGAGCTTTGAGCTTCATGCGTGCCGCATCGGCAAGCTCCTGCAGCGCATCAAGCGTTTTACTGTCCAGTGCCTTGACCTGCTTTTTGATCTCTTCCAAATCAAGCGCCATGACAGTTGGCACGTATGCACCGTTCTCTTCTCGCAAATAGCCGTACTCCGCAAGCTGCTCTGCGATCTTGTCGGAATCCGCAGGAATCTCTCCTGTGACATATCCGCGCAGCACACTTGCCTGCTCCTCACTGATGTAAGGAGGCGTTTGGTCGCAGATGCCGTCAAACTCATAACGGAACTGCTGAAAACCGTATCCGCTGCCGTGGTTGCCGACAAAGCAGGGCTTATTTACTTCGCTGCACAGCTCATAGCCGACCATATCCCAAAAGCCGCCCTCGGGACGCTCGGTGAAATTCGGATGCACGCGCGGCGCATGATACAGAAATGAATCATACGCCAGCATCAAAAGCGACCACTTTGCGCTTTCATAGTCGGCATAATTGCCATAATATGCATATTCCTGCTCGGTCAATGCTTTGTTCAGATACTCGGTAAAATCAATCAGCGCCTTGGTGATCTCGGGCGCAGCGCTCAGTTGTGCGGCGTGTACCTTGAGCTGTGCTGCTGCACTGATGATGGGCATTGCGGTCTGATATTTGCCGTCCTGCTTGATCAAAAAGGTCTCGCGCGTCAAATATTCCAGCTCGTCCTCCATATAAGGCAGCGCCACGCCAAGCTCCAGCGCCAAGGCTTCTGCCGTGCTGGGATTTCCGTATGCCTCTAATGCGATGTTCTGATACATTCTGTGCGCATACCAGTTGATACTGTAGGGCTGATTATTCGCTCCGGGCTTGGAAACGTTGAACGAATAAGCGATTTTTTCGGGTCTGTAGCTTCTGACTCCAAATTCTCTTGCCATATCCATACCTTCCTTCAAAATTTTTCGGGCGCGCTGCAGCCGTTTCTTGACTGCCTCGCATGAAAGAGAGTTTGCAAGAGCAATGTCGCGTATGCTCCTGTTCTGCATGTAATACGCCACGACGATATTGCGATACTCGCTTTTGATAAAGGCC
This sequence comes from Clostridia bacterium, assembly GCA_017452945.1. Next base: position 82,214 of record JAFTLD010000021.1, read on the forward strand.
AGCTCCCTGCGCAAAAGCGCAAGCTGCTCTTGCTCGACCGTTTTCACAAACAAGTTTTCGCTCTCATCCTCGATCTCATAGTCACTAATATCGGCACCGGTAACCGACTCGCGCGACAGATGCTTAGCGTTTGCCCATGCAGCATAACGGTTTTTGACAATTTGCCAAACCCATGCGGAAAAATGCTCGGGAATTTTTCCCGAATGTAAGGCAGACAGGATGTGCAACGCAATCTCCTGCGTCAAATCCTGCGCGTCCGCCTCACTTCCCGTCTTGCGCAGACAGAAATAAAACACCTTTTCCATGTAGTTCTCGGTAAATTCTACCATCAAGCGTTCGCCCACACTGTGCATGCTCTCGCCTCCCTTCACTCATATAGTGTAGATTTTGCAGATTTGGGGACAAAGTATTTTCATAATTATCATGAAATTTTTTCAAAGTGTCAAAGCAATTCCAAACTGAATAAAAAATACCCCGAGTTCTCGGGGTAAAAATGATATAAAATGCTGATACAATCGATGTAAATTATATACGCACACCCGTTTCGCTGTACACCTCTTCAAGAAACAGCGTTTGCAATTTTTGCGCCAATGCGCTGTCCTTGCCGCCAACCGATTTACCGTCTATCTCATAAACGTAAAGGATGTTTTTGGTCGTGCTGCAAAGAATGACCTCATCGGCATTCATGATCTCGTCTACGGTAAATGCACGCACCGATACCGCAATGCCGTTTTTATCGCAAACGTCGTGAATGACTCTTCTCGTAATGCCGGGCAGCACAAGCTCATCAAGAGGCGGCATGATCACCGCGCCGTCCTTGACTATCAGCACGCTGCTGTGCGCAGCTTCGGTTACGCGCTCTCCTCTGTGCCAAAGCACCTCTGTCGCACCTGCCCGTGTCGCTTTTTCGGATGCAAAAACATTAGGTAGGAGATTGGTGGTCTTGATATTGCAATATTGGAATCTCAGGTCCTCCATGCTCAACAGCGAGGCTCTCGTATTCCTTGCGGGCACGCTGACCGGCTTTGCAAACATGATCAGATTGGGCTGAGCTCCCACGGGATATTCATGCTTGCGGGGAGCAGCTCCGCGCGTGACCTGCAGATACAGCATCAGCTGCTCACCCTCGGATGCATCCAACAAGCGGTCAATTTCCGCCAAAAGCTGCTCGCGGGGCATTGTAAATGCAATATCGGTCAAGGCACAGCTGGAATACAATCTATCCAAGTGAAGCCCCAATGCAAAAGGCTTTTTATTCAACACCAATACAGCGTCATATACTGCATCACCGTAAAATACCGAGCGATCGGACAACGGAATAGTCATCTCATCCAAGTTTCCTATCTCACCGTTAAAATATGCTTTTGTTTTCATGTCACACCTCTTGCAGAAAAGATCACTCTATATTTTATCACGACCCTAATCTTCTGTCAAGATTGAAGTACGTTTTCTTGGCAAATCGCTTTGCAAAATCCATGCCTCACCGATGCATGACCCGTCATTTCATGTAAAAATGCAAAAGACCTCCCTGTCCAAGCTCCCCGGCCGGAATTTTGTAAGAGCTCAGCTCCCTTCCGTTCCACAGCACGCGGTCAACGTATATCTGTTCCCCGCTTTGCCGCTCGACGAGAATGCGCAGCACCATGCCGTCGGCTAAAGTGATCTCTGCGCGGTCTATATGCGGCGCGCCGATCAAGAACTCGCCGCTTCCGCTGACAGGAAAAATCCCCAGCGCGCTCCATACAAAAAACGAAGATAATCCACCCGAATCGTTGTTTCCGGGCAAGCCTCCTCTACCAAGACCAAACGACCTTGTCACGCACTCGTGCATGATCTCGCACAGGCGGTCGTGTCGGTCGGCATAGATATACGCATACGGTGTTTCCATGTCGCACTCGTTGTTAAAGCCTTCAAATCTGTGATATCTACTCTGCGCGATGTCTTGATCCGCGCCAAGATAGGTCAACTGGCGAACGCTCTGTCCGCCAAAGCCGAAAAATGCATCCAGCATAGCAGCGAAGCGCTCCTTGCCCCCCGCAAGCTCCACCCTTTGCTCCATATTTTGCTGCAGGCGGAAGGAATACGTGTAGCGATCCCCCTCATAATACAGTGAATCCTCGGACATCAACGCGTCGTCCGCATACGCATTGCGCCAAAGTTGGGACAGCTTGCTCAGCTTTTCCTGCAAGTGCGAATTCTGTGTAATTCTTGCAACAGCCAAACAAGCGTCGGTGACATCTAAAATATGGGTATATCTTTCAAAATATCCCGTTTTGTGGAAATCGGTATAATCCTTACGTGTAAGTTCTCGCTCCATACATTCCTCAATCAAGGCTGCGCTTGCCCCCTTGACTCCCATGTAATACGCGTCACAAAGCGTCAGCACCCCCAACATTTTGGCCTGCTCTTCACAGGGAAACACGTCACTAAGGCCAAAGCTGCAAGGGATTTTTCCAAGCGTTCGGCTGATATTGGCAATTGCGGCAACCATCCTCTCGCTCATTTCGGGATAGCACAAATAGATCAGCGGAAGCGCTGTTTTGTATTGATCCCAAAACGTGGCAAAATCGGTCACCGTGTCCCCCTCGACGCCCAGCACCGTTTCTCCCGACAGGTCGCAGGGCTTGATCAGAGAATGGTACAGATTGGAATAAAACTTGCTCAAAAGTTCCTCGTCGTCACTTTGAATGGAAAAAGCCGAAAGATGCCTGTTCCACTCGTCGTATGCACGGTCCTTGGCTGCATCGAAGGACGAGCTAGAGGCTGCAACCGCCTGCACCGCATGCGCAGCTGAGATAGTCGAATACCCCACGCGCAGCAAAACCGAATTGCCCGAAAAATCAAAAACAGCACCGTAAGGGGCAATTGCTTCTGTCAGGACGGGCTGCGCTTGCTCTCTGTCCTGCGCAAAAAGCCGTGCTTGCACTGCATTTCCCTCGGCACGAACGCAAAAATACAGTCGGACTCCCGAACAAATCCCCGAAAAGGTCACCTCGTCCGGACGTGTGATCCGAATTTCGGGCTGCTCGACAGCCGAAGAAAAGGCGGCCCCGAAGACCTTGGAAAGACCGTTGTTGGAAAAATCCACCGCAATCCGCCCATCGGGTGAGCCAAAGGTATAGCGATGCAACGCCACGTCGTCCTCAACCGTCAGCTCACAAAGAATATCATCCAGCGTAGCACAGTAATATCCCGGGTGCGCTTTCTCGTTTTCAAGTTTCCTTGCCTGCCCGGCTGTATCAATCTCACCGTAAAACGGAGTAGTCACAGCGTAATTATAATAATAACGTATGCCGCCCGTACCGGATTGATGCAGATGAGAAAAGCCCCTGACCGTATGGACGTCCCCCAGCTTGCGAATTCCGCCGCAGCTGCTCGGATAATGCATGCCGTATCCCGTGGGATAGCCACCGCTATATGCACCAACAGACATTTTTCCAAAAGGAAGCACCGCATGCGGCGTGGTGTTGCCGCAAAGTGCCTTGATATAGAACCACTTGGAAGCAAGTCCATCCTCGAAAAAGCGGTCGGTCTCACCGCTGCCGTAAAATACGTCGACGTATTGACAAAAATCCCGTGTCTGCATCATGCCATCCCCCTTTTCGGATTTGCTACAATTATATCACGCACGAAAGGGATTGTCAATCTGCATGCACAAAACAACCTCGGCTGTATTTTTTACGATTCCTATGGACTTTTCTTGTTTTTTTATGTATAATATAGGCAAATTAAAACTCACGATTGGAGATTTGCTATGATGACCATGACCTCACAGTACCACGTAATGCCCTATCTGCAAATTCTGCCCGCCGATTATGACGAAAAGAAATCCTATCCCTTGGTGATCTTTCTTTGCGGCAGCGGAGAATGTGGGGACGATTTGAATCTGCTGACCATCCACGGATGGCCGCGCCATGCCCGTGAAGGAGCCGATCTTCCCTTTATTCTGGTCGCGCCTCAGATTCCCGCCGATCACGTATGGTTTGGCCATATTGAATCGCTCAACGCCTGGTTGGATCACGTGATCTCCGACCTTCCCGTCGATCAGAGCCGCATTTACCTGACAGGCCTTTCCAACGGCGGCATTGGTACGTGGACGTGGGCAACCAACAATCCCGAAAAATTTGCTGCCATCATTCCCGTGTGCGGTGAAGGCATAGATACGTTTGCTTTCCGACTCAACCAAATGCCTATCTGGGCATTTCACGGTGACGCAGACGGTGCGGTTTCCTGCGACGCCTCCCGCCGCATGGTCGAGCGTGTCAACGCCTTTGGCGGCAATGCCAAGCTGACCGTCTACCCCGGTGTGGGACACGACAGTTGGGTGCCGGCATACAACGAGCCCGATCTCATCCCTTGGATGCTGTCGCACAAGAAAACAAAATAATCGCGGTGCAAACCGCGCTTCATGCACCGTAGGTGTGATTTATAAAAAAACCCGAAGCAATCGGGCTGATGAATTAACGAAAAAGTAACAGGAATTTGTTCGGCTTTGAGCAAATTCCTGCTGCTTTTTTGTATAAGTAAGACGCTCCTTTACATCTTTCGACATAGAAAAGCAGAAGCCTTGCGACTTCCGCTTTCGTTTTGTCTATATTGCCGCTAATTATGCAGCACCATTGCCTTGGTTTTTTATCATTTACGCTTCAGGTTCTCCCTCCGCAACTCCTCCCGGAACAGGTTCAACACCTTCTACGCCAAGCTCCTCGGGAGTCGCAAATCTGATACGCGCCTGAGAAACAGCCTGTTCACCGTACACGGCAACGATGTCCTCTGCAAATTTTGGCATATCCTGTGTATTGATAAATACTGCATATCTGCCACAGTTTTCTACCACGTAATATCCATGCTCCACCAAAAACAAGAGTTCAATGGGGGTCTGTTGTGCAACGTAAGCGTTATAACACTCATGCCATGCATCCTTATATTGATCTCTGACAGTCTGCAATGCGTCGATTTCTTCGCGGATCTGATCAATCAGAAAACGTTCACCGTCAAAATACTGCGCCACAAGCTGCTCACTGTTCTCTATGTCCTCATGCAACTTTGCCCAAAACGCATCTTCACCTTGATTCCATTTTTCATATCGGGTAGCCAACTTACAAAACTTCTGCATACGCTTTACTGCATCGTTTGACTGCACCCACGGCTCAAAATACTCCGCATACGTCTTTCCGTTGTAAACAAAATCCTCCAGCGCATCATTGTTCGGAACAAGATTCTCTGCGGTAATGGCGATAATCGCATCACAGTCCGCGTCAGCCACCTTGGCATACAGCTCGCTTGAAAGCGCGATGCCATTCCACATCACGTGCTCCAAGGGATGCGCATCTCCATTTCCACCTTGCGGATCATCCGGCGTCGGCATGTTGTCCTCAGGCGTGCCCGCGCCCCAAACAATTCCCGCAAAATCTCCGCGAGCCAAAAGGTCCTGAATCGAGAGCGCCTTTGGGAGCTCCTTGCCGGGTTGCTCCGTCTGCTCGGACTCCTCCGTTTGCACGGGCGGCACAAAAGGATCCGCAAACCGTCCTGCAGCAAAGGCCACTCCCACAACCAAGCAAAGACTTGCTGCAGCAATCGCACATACGAACCATCTGCGCCCTGTTAGGTGCCTCGCTATACCGGCTTTGGCATATACCCGTTTTTTGATGGATCGCAAACATTCAGGCGGCACCTCGGACGCTTGCAAAAAAGTCGAAATCTCATCCAACTCCTCGGGCGTTGCCTGATCAAGAATTTTTGTCAATTTCATTTTCATCCTATTTCCCTCCAAATCGATTTCTCAGCTTGTATAATGCCCTGTGTGTGCGCGTATCAACGTTGGACGCGCTTAACCCGAGCGCATCTGCAATCTGCTTAGTCGTTTCGCCCAGATAATACTTTCGTATAAGAATGCTCGCATCAGGCTCACCAAGCTGCTTGACGGCTGCCAGGACCTCACGTCTCAATTCTTGCTCAGCCAGATCACTTTCAATTTCCATATCATCCGCAACCTGCAGCAAGCTTTGCTCATCGTCCAACCATATCTGACCTCTCTGCTTTGCTCTTCTGCGCAAAAGATCAGTTGCATCATTGCGCGCCATGACACACAGATATGACTTTATACTTGAAATAGCGGGATCAAATGCGGAAAGGCCATGGTAAAATTCGCTGAACACGTCTGCAACACAGTCTTCAATATCCGATGAAATACAGCAAGTGTCAGAAAGCCTTGCCCTGACCACCGCATAAACCAAACCGGCATATTGATTCATAAGCTGCTCCATGCCTGCATTTGCATCTTTTTTCAGCAAACTCAACAACTTGCGATCTTCCACGTTCTCACCTCTTTCGAATCGATTCATCATTATATGCGAACAAAAAAGCGAAATCTTACACGAATTCTATATTTTCTATGTCACCAAAAGAAAATTCGAGACAGATTGGCACGATGCACCAGCGGCTATCGTGCCAATCCGTCTCGTTTTTTTACGATTGCATCAGCGCTTGAAAATCTTCTCGATCAAACAGTGGTGCGAACCGTTCTGACTTCATTCTGTTTTTTAGCTGCTCGGGAATGGGTTTGGTAATGTCGTCCATGCCATTGATAATATACATCTGACGGTAGTCCACAGGGTTGGTAATCACAATCCCCTCAAACATGCCGCCAAGGCATTGCTTCTCACCCTGCGGAACTTTTCTTGCATGCTCCATCATGGTGCGCAAATACGCCATCGCCTGATCGAGGTTGCCTTCTCTGATCTCAAACTCGGCGCGCATCTGATATGCACAGACCAGATTTTTATGGAAATCATGATAATTCCCGTCCGGAAACATCACCTTGAGTATCGCCTCTTCCGCATCAAGCGCAGCGATCACATAAGGCTCTTTTTTCTCGGCAAAATAATAAATTCTTGAAAATGCAATACACAAGGTCTGCAGCTTTTTGTAAACCGACCACTTTTTGTGCAGAATTAATTCATCCCCCTGCAAGCACAGTTCCATTGCGCTGTCCTTAGTGAACCTGTTTTGGTTAGCCGAACGGGAGCCGAACCGAATTGCCCGACGACGATGCATTTTCGCCTCTTTTGCCAAAGCTCACCTCGCAAGATTGGTATCTTGCGAGGTTCCCTTTCACAAAATCTATCAAAAATGCATTCGCCGGCGGGTGCTACGCAGTTTTGACGCAGCAGATTTTTTCGAGTCCAAAAGCTTTTCTCGCAGGGCATATAGGCATATGTCCAAGAGAAAAGATGCAGGAATCGG